>JBAUGO010000076.1:0-5078 GCA_049679775.1 Anderseniella sp. | reverse complement strand
GCAGAGTTGCGCACCGGGTTTCATGCAAGTCATCATCATTGCACGATTGAGGAATAACCAATCTGGCTTCAAAAAAACGTGAGTTACTGCACACCTCGTGTGCGAACGACACATATTGTCGCCATCAGATAGCTCGGTTCTATTGCCAATAGGCAGAAGCGAGACGCGAATAAGTATCTGAATTTCGTGTCAGTCGGGCTGTGTCAACACCGCGGTAGTTGGTATGGACAAGCGCATTCATTGTTTGAGCGCGCCTGATCCCTTGCGGATAACCATCAAACACATCAAAAATGCTTTTCTTTTGGGCATCCACCGGAATCAAGGCAGCAAAACTGCGAGGCGCCTCGTTGGGATCATATCCTGCCGCCACAAAAAAGCTCAGACCAATGAGATCTGCCTCTTCTTCCTGTGCACGCGTGTAGCTGTTCAGGCTGGTGTCTGCCAGCGCTTTCACTCCGCTACTCAACCAGGGAACGCCCAGACCATCATCAAAGACCTTCTTGCCAAATGCGGCAACCGAGTTGCTGAGATTTTGCCCGTCATGTCCCTTGACCACATGTTCAGCTTTGTTGTGAGCCATTTCATGCGCCAGAACCATTGCCATTTGCGCTTCTGTACGTAGTTTCGTGACAATGCCGGTTGTCACGAATATATGCCCGCCACCGGGGGTGAATGCATTGGCTTGAGGGCTATCAACCAGATAAACCTGATAGCGTACTGTTGCATTATTGTGGGCGGTCGTATTCTTCAGGCGTTGTACAATAGCGTTGAGATACTCTTCCAGCTCCGTATCGCTTGATCGCCCAAGTACAGCAAGTGCACGCTGGGCCAGTTCATCGCCCATCTCTTGCTGCCTGCTGGGAATTTCACCCGATGCTGGGGAGACCCCATATGATGCAGCATTAGTGCCGGTTTTTACAGCATCAGAATCTACATAAAGCTGTTCCAGTAATTGTGATTGGGCACACCCTGCCACGACCAGCATTACTGCCAGCGAAACACCCAGCCTGATCTGGAATAATTTTCTCGTCAGTTGATCCAAGTCGCCTATATCGTGTTAGAGGTGAGTTCGCTTTCGGTTACCGTCCTGATTGAAAACATACCGCGCCTTCGCGGGTTTCTCAAGCACTGCAAATACTTGCCATATTCCACTCACTTAATTGTGCTCATCTAAATTAATGAAAGCCCCTTTTGAACTGATCTGTCCTTGGGCATAATGACGTTTATCTTAATGAATTCGCTAACATGCACAAGCAAGGAGCCTCACATGAAAATTCTCAATCTCGCTTTGTCGACAGCATTCTTACTCACAGCTTCATTATCAGCCGTTCATGCTGCAGGTTCTGACACCCCATCAACGCCTGCAAAAACCTGCAAGAAGGGCGAGGTCTATTCAACCTCAAAGAAGAAGTGCGTCAAACAAACCTCGGAAATTATCCCGGACCGGTCGCTGAAAGCACAAGGCTGGGCGCTGGCTCGTTCAGGCCAATACGAAGTCGCCATTGAATTGTTCCAGCTTGTTGCTGACAAGCGTGACCCTGAAGCCCTTAACGGTCTTGGCTATTCGCATCGCAAATTGGGCAAGGTCGAGCAAGGTGTCGCGTTTTATACCGCAGCCCTTGAAGCCAACCCGGATTACGTTCTGGCCCGTGAATATCTTGGTGAAGGCTATGTCAAGCTCGGTCAACTTGACAAGGCTCGTGAACAACTCGCTGAAATCGGTAAACGCTGCGGAACCGCGTGTGAAGAGTACATGCTGCTAGCCACCGCGATCGATACCGGCAAGCCGATCTACTGATCATCAGACTTATTGTTGAATCAAGTCATATTGCCGTTGCAACCAATCTGGTTGCGGCGGCATTTTTTCATGGGCGAGCTTTTGGGTGATATCAACATTCCTGACATTTGATGTCACAGGATTGTCCCATTTATTCCCTGTTTGCGACGCATGGGATCGTTAAACGTAAATCAATCCTTAACCACACATATTGTACCATCTATCTCAGGCAATCGAGATGATCGAAAACCGGGGAAACCATTGATGAAAAAAGATATTCTTACGCGTCGCAAGTTGCTGGTAGGTGCAGGGACCAGTCTTTTGACTGTCGCTTTTGCAACCCACGCCAATGCAGAACCGTTCAATATTGATACAATCAGCTCCTGGTTGCAGCGTCATGGCGGCTATGACGGATCATCACAAAACGGCGACATCACAGGCTCTGTACAGCCAACCAACGCCCCACCTGCACCTGCGCCATCTCAACAACCTCCGGCAAGCGAATTTGGCCCACAACAGGCAGAAGGCGTACGCCCACCGCTTGAAAGCCCGATTGATTTTCCCATCGAGCGTGTGGACCCCACAAAGATCAAACCGCAATTCCGCCGTCAGTTGGTAAAATACAATGGCCGCGAATGGCCCGGCACAATCGTTGTCGATACAAAAAACCGTCATCTTTATCATGTGCGCGAAGGCGGAATGGCCATGCGGTATGGCATTGGCGTTGGCCGTGATGGGTTCACATGGGCCGGTGAAGCCTACATCAATCGCAAAGCCCGCTGGCCACGGTGGACACCCCCAGCAGAAATGGTGGCACGTGATCCACAAGCAGCACCTTGGGCACTCGGAATGCCAGGGGGTCCAAAAAACCCACTAGGTGCTCGCGCTCTTTATCTGTTTGATCTGTCAGGCCGCGATACGCTGTATCGTATCCATGGCACCAACGACCCCTCTTCAATAGGCAAAAACCTGTCATCAGGTTGTATTCGCATGCTGAACGAAGACATTGCCGAGCTATACTTGCGCGTTACATTGAAATCGCGTGTCGTCGTTCTGAACCACCAGAACGGATAACAGTTAGCAAGCCTCGTCAGGCTACGTGCTTCTTTTTTCGGTTGACCAGTACGATACCAATGCAAACCATTGCCAGCGCTCCAATAAACTCAACCGTAATGGTTTCACCCAGAATAACCCAACCAAAAAACACACCAAACAACGGCGTCAAAAACCCGAACGACGCCATGTCTGATGCCGGATAGACAGACAGCACCCTGAACCACATCAGGAACCCGAAGCTCACCACCACAATCACCTGAAACGCAAACATGAAACCTATTTGCGGTGTGAAATGTCGGACCAGGTCGCCATATAAAGGTGCCAGCGGCAGAATGATCAAGGATGACATTGCCAATTGATAGACAAGTTGCATTTCCGGCGTTGAGCGCGACAGTTTTGTGATGCGGGCTGTCAGGGCAATACCTGCCCAGCAAAACGATGCAGCCAGACACATGAGATCACCCCATAACGCATAAGGTGTTGCCGGATGGTCATTATTCAACAGTGCCCAGCCAACACCCGCAACAGCAAGGGCAAGTCCAGCGAACCGTAAAGTGCTCATACGTTCGTTAGGAATCATGAAATGCGCCATACATGCGAGCCAGAACGGCATCGTATAAAACAACATGGTGGCGCGGGCCACCGACGTATATTCAAACGCGACAAACGTCAGCATGAATTCTGCAGAGAAAAGGCTGCCAGCAAACACCCCAGGCCAGAAACTGCCATCGGACAGCGATAATCGCCGCTTAGCCCACCAGGCATATACAAGTACAATTCCCAATGCGCAGATGGAACGAAGACCAGCCTGGAACATGGGCGACAGGCCGGCATTGACCAGCTTCACCAGTACCTGGTTGATCCCCATCAGCACGGCAAATGTAACCAGCCAACCAGCCCCAGCCAGGTCAATTCTGTCCTTGCGTTCAACAGGTGCAATACTCAACGGCTGAACACTCCAACCATTTCGACATGCGCGGTGTATTTGAACTGGTCAACCGGCACCACACGCTGCAAATGGAACCCTCCGCTGACCAGTACTGCCGCATCGCGTGCAAACGTACCTGTATCGCACGACACCCCTACAACCGTCGTCACACTGGTTGCCCGCACCAATTCCGCAGCCTGAGCTGCCGCCCCTGCCCGAGGCGGATCAAACACAACACCTGTGATCCCTTTCAGCTCCGGCCCTGTCAGCGGGTCTCGCATCAGATCATGCACTCGCGCAACGACCGGTTTGATCCCCGTTGTGGCGCGCAAGACCTTGTCCAGCGCCATGATTGCAGCCCGATCGGAATCTATGGCAAGCACCCTACATCTGGTTGCAAGCCGCAATCCAAAAGCACCCCAACCGGAAAACAGATCAGCCACCACGCCATGTCCATCCAGCGCCTCAAGGACTAGCCCCGCCAATGCATTTTCACCAGCAGATGTTGCTTGGGCAAAGCCACCAGGCGGTGGCATCACATAGGCCTCACCAACCTTGATGACGGGTTGCCTTCGCTCAATAAGCGTTTCACCTGAGGCGGTTACCCGAGCCAGGTCAAATTGCTCAGCCACCTGCGCAATAAGCATACGCTGTTCCAGCTCTGGATCATCCACTCCTGGCAATTCGCAATCAATGCCTGAATCAGTGGCCAATAAATGTACCCGTTGCGGCTTTCTCAGTTTCAATGCACGCACAAGCATCTCGGCAATTTGCGGCGCCTTGGTCAACTCCTTAACAAGCACCGGACACTGATCAACCGACACATGATCGTGTGAGCGGTGCGCAGAAAACCCTGCCCGGCCTTTCTCCACCGTCATTGTCACCCGCCGCCTGCCTGCTCCGTGCGCATCTACAAGAGTTGTCACCTCGACATCTTCAAGCCCTCGGCGCGACAACGCATCTACCACCAATTGCCGCTTCCACGCTGCATAAGGCTCACCCGCCCAGTGCTGTAACTGGCAGCCGCCACACTTGCCAAAGTGTGCGCACACAGGCTCAATCCGCTCAACAGAAGGTTCAACAATTGAGATCAGCTGTGCACGATCCCCTTTCAGCACAGCGTCAACACGTTCACCCGGTAGCGAATAAGCCACATAGACAGGCGCGCCGTCACCGGTTCGCGCAATACCTTCACCGCGCGCGCCCATTGCCTCAATTGTCAACTCGGCCATCTGCCCACCTTCAAACCTTCACCTGCCGCCGGGCTGCGCTGCGGGTCTCGCGCAGTGCAATGAACCCGCCTGCTCCGGCTACGAT
>JBAUGO010000075.1:0-1548 GCA_049679775.1 Anderseniella sp. | reverse complement strand
GGCTGAACGTTGCCAGTCGCGCGCCGCATTTGTCCAAACACAGGGCAACTGGATCGATTTTCCTGCCTTGTTGACATTTCATTTGACTGTGATTGCGATGCCATTGACTATTCTCCGATACGTGCCTTTGTCATTCCTTGTTGATCTTTTCGAGATTGATAGGCGAGCTTGATTTAGCGCCAAATACGTGATCCCTGACCCAGCGAACTTGAAAGCGGAGAATCTGCCCATCCAGAAATTTTACGGAGATAGTTTCTTCAACAAGAGGTGTTTTTTTCACCTTTCCACGAATACCGAGCTTGGATATGTCTTGGATGGTGAGTTGTTGTTGGCCGGCACTGGGCGAAGACATCCGCGCACAAATGAATTTGGTCAGACGCGTCTCACGGAGTTGAGGTTGCGCGGCAACGGGTGTCTTAAGATCCGACATTTCTTGTTCTCGAAGGTCTATTATTCCTTTAGCTTTCATGCGCACAGTATCGGTCGAACACCTAAAGAGCCGGTTAATGTTAACCAAAAGTTACAAGAGTTTACTTCGGCGATGAATAACAGCAGATGCTCATCTAATTGGTGCTTTTGTGTCCATCGAGTAATTGTCCGTTTTGTCACGAACGCCACTCTCGCAACGCGCCGGAGATATACCGCGAGAATTTAGGCAAGCTGGTATTTGGCTGGGGGAATTGCCGGACAACACCATTATCGTGACTGAAACGGCAAGGCTATCGAAATCGGCGGGTCGCTTACCAATCCAATAGCCTTGCCAAAATCACCAGTACGATGGATCGATAAACCGGCAATTAAGGAACTTTACTGAGATCGAAAATTCATGCATTCACAATTGTGATTGGGGTGGGGGAGGGAAAATCTCTCCAGCCGCTAAACGTGAAGCCGTCGCCAATCCGCAACGATAACGCTAATGCAATTTTTCGCCCGCGCTCCCGCGCGCGAGGCAGCTGGCTGGTTCTATGTTGCAGATACGCGCGCGGGTATTTAGCACTTCCCAACGCGTTCACTATATGTTCATTTGTGAGAATGCGCCGAGTCTCTCTATCCGATCTTGAAATGAGCATTTATATCGCGCTCAAAGTTGCGCCCAAACATGTGAAGGGAGGATTGCTCAATCACATAAGCGATGATGCCGCTAGAGCGATGGCGAAACATATCGGCGGAAAATTGAATATCGTTGAAGCGATTGCAGAGGATGTGCCTCTGGATAAAGGCGTCTAAGCCACTTTTCAGGAGGCTCGATTGGTGCGTGACCAGCCACGAAAGTGGGAATAAACGTGGGAGAAATATTTAACTGTATAATAAATAATATATATTACAGATAGATATCTATCTTATTATACGGACTGTCTCCGCCATTTTTCGCTTTATCTCTTAATATGCGTGCTAGCTGGCCCCGAATGTCCGGTGATATTGCTCGACAATCTCCGCTAGGGTGGAGAGCGCGAGCGTTGCCGGGTCGCGGGTGGATGGAATAAGTCCGATGGGGGCCGCCATGCGGTCAATCTGGTCATCGGTTACGCCCACGTCCGTCAGCAATTG
>JBAUGO010000074.1:0-2249 GCA_049679775.1 Anderseniella sp. | reverse complement strand
CGTGAGGATTTTGATCCCCCTTCCCTGGCCAGGGCCTATGAGGCAGGTGGTGCAGCGTGCTTGTCCGTTTTAACCGATACACCTTCGTTTCAGGGAGCACCTGAATTTCTGATGGCTGCACGCCAGGCAACCAGCCTTCCCTGCCTGCGCAAGGATTTCATGCTGGACCCCTATCAGGTGCTGGAAGCCCGTGCCTGGGGTGCAGACTGCATCCTGCTCATTCTTGCCATGATTGATGATGCCTTGTGCGCAGAGCTTGAAGCCGCCGCCATCGACATGGGCATGGACGTTCTGGCCGAGGTTCACGACGAGGCTGAAATGGAGCGCGCCCTAAAGTTGAAAACCCGCATGATCGGCATCAACAACCGCAACCTCAAAACCTTCGAGACTTCGCTTGAAACAACCGAGAGACTTGCCCCCATGGTTCCGGCTGATCGCATGATCGTGGGAGAAAGCGGCCTGTTCACACCCGCAGATCTGATGCGGCTTGAGCGTTGCGGTACACAAACTTTTCTGATCGGTGAAAGCCTGATGCGCCAGCAAGATGTAGCGGCCGCCACCCGTACCATTCTGACCCGGCCGGATGCTGCCAGCAGGGCAAGCGCATGAGCAAGCTTACTCACCTTGATGAAGCAGGCAATGCCCATATGGTTGATGTCTCCTCAAAAGAAGTGACCACCCGTGTTGCAGTGGCTTGCGGGCGCGTTACCATGTTGCCTGATACCTTGAAGCTCATACAGACCGGCATGGCAAAGAAAGGCGATGTCATCGCGACTGCCCGCATTGCCGGTATCATGGCTGCCAAGCGCACCCACGAACTCATCCCGCTTTGTCACCCGCTGGCGATTTCAAAAATCTCCGTTGATCTGGCAATCAACGAACCTGATAGCGCGATTGACATAACCGGCACCGTAAAGGTTGAAGGCAAGACAGGTGTCGAGATGGAAGCGTTGACCGCAGTTTCTGTCGCGTGCCTCACGGTCTATGACATGGTCAAGGCAGTTGACCGTGGCATCACCATTTCAGACATCAAGCTGGTTGAAAAGCTTGGCGGCAAGTCTGGCCACTTCAAGGCAGACCCTTCATCATGACCCTGTTACCGGTCGCAGATGCACTTGCCCAGATCCTCAAAGGTGTGAAACCGCTTGAGGCTCAGGATATACCGTTATCCAATGCCTATAACCGTGTGCTGGCAAGCGGGCTCAAGGCTGCCAGGGCGCAACCGCCGTTTGCTGCATCTGCCATGGATGGCTATGCCGTTCGCGGTGTTGACGTTTCAGCCGCACCTGCCACCTTGCAAGTGATTGGTGAGGCACCAGCGGGCCATGCCTTTGACGGACGCGTTGGCAAGCATCAGGCTGTGCGCATTTTTACAGGCGCTCCCTTGCCACAAGGTGCTGATACCATTGTCATTCAGGAAAACACCAATGTCATAAATGCCAACACCATCAGCGTGACCCAATCGACAGCCGAGGGAAGTTTTGTTCGCGCTGCGGGACTGGATTTTCGCAAAGGTGAAACGCTGCTGCCAAAGCACACCTTGATGGGTGCGCGCGAAATCGGACTGGCTGCTGCCATGAACCATGATCGTGTGCAGGTCGTGCGTCGCCCGCTTGTTGCCTTGCTGGCAACAGGTGATGAACTTGTCGAGCCTGGCTCCAACCCTCGCCATGACCAGATCATTTCGTCCAACACAATGGCACTGGCTGCAATGATAACCCGCTTTGGTGGTGAGCCCCTCAACTTGGGCATCATACCGGACAAATCAGCTCGCATAGAAAAAGCCATTGAGCGCGCATCAGGTGCTGATATTCTGGTGACCATCGGTGGCGCATCCGTGGGCGATCACGATCTGGTTCAGGCCGCCATGGAAGCTTGCAATATCAAGATCGGTTTCTGGAAGATTGCCATGCGTCCCGGCAAACCGTTGATGTTTGGCAGGCGGGACAACCAGCGCGTGATCGGTCTGCCTGGCAACCCCGTGTCGGCCATGGTCTGCACAAAACTGTTCATCGAACCCCTCATCGCCGCGATGACCGCCAACCCGAACGTGAGCGGACCTCGCACCGCCATCCTGGGCAGTGACCTCAAGGCAAATGATCAGCGTCAGGATTATCTCCGCGCCACCTTGCAGTACGGCCCCGCCGGAGAGCTGATCGCCACCGCCTTTCCAAAGCAGGACAGCTCCATGCAGCGCGTGTTCCAAAAGGCCGATTGCCTGATCATCCGCCCTGCGCACGCACCTGCGG
>JBAUGO010000073.1:0-1734 GCA_049679775.1 Anderseniella sp. | reverse complement strand
GTCAACGCTGATAAACACATTAAATGGCGAGCGCCCAAGCGTTCTGGCGACATCAAGCAAGCCGCGTGATTGCTCCTGAAATGCATAACGTGCCAGGAAAAACTCGTATGGATACAGCACCAGCACCAGCATCAGACTGACACCCCATAGTGAGTGAATTTCAGGGAACCAGTAATCGTTCCTTGACCAGCCAAACATCTCGCGCATGCCCGTTTGCAACGGCCCTGCAAACGTCAAAAAATCAGTGTAGGCATAGCCAATGATATAGGCAGGCATGGCCAGAGGCAGCAGCAACATCCATTGCAACATGCCAGAACCCGGGAAGCGATACGCACTTACCAGCCACGCAACGCCTGTCCCAACCAGCGCAGTTCCAGTGCCAACCATGAGCATCAAACCAAGCGTATTGAGGATCAATTCTGGCAGGATCGTTCCTGCAAGATGCGAAAACGAACTTGTCGCGTTTCCAAAAAGGCTGCTTACCACAGCTGCTATAGGCAGCATGACGATGACGGCCAGGACAATGGTTGCCAATAAAACGCCTGTCGGGCGCTGGCGAAATAATCGCTGCGCCCGTTCCAGAAGCCTGCTGTTGCTACCGCTTGACCGGTCTGCTTCGGTCAAGTTGTCACCTGTAACCCGACATGATTACTTCCATCCGGCCTTGTCCATCAACTGAACAGCTTGCGTGTTAAGTGCTGCAAATTTTTGTGCATCCAGGCTATCCTCCTTGAAGGAGCCGAACGTATCCAGCGGACTGGTAAGTGGCACGCCTTGTACGACTGGATATTCAACATTACCGGCAGCAAAATACTCCTGCGCCTGATCAGACACCATATATTCCAGGAACTTGATTGCAGCATCCTTGTTGGGAGAATGACGCGCAACGCCACCACCTGAAATATTCACATGGGTTCCGCGATCAGACTGGTTCGGGAAAACCAGAGTGACCTTGGCCGCTGCCTCGCGCTGGTCTTCCTTGGAGGATTTTATCATCTGGCCAAGGTAATAGGAATTGACCACGGCCACATCACCTTCACCGGCTGCAACCGCCTTGATTTGATCGCGATCACCCCCTTTGGGCGCGCGCGCCATATTGGCAACGAGACCATTTGCCCAGCTTTGTGCTGCCTCTTCGCCATTGGCGGCAATGATGGAACCCATCAGCGACTGATTATAGATATTACCGGATGACCTGATCAGAACCTTGCCTTTCAGGGCTTCACCAGCAAGGGCTTCGTAGCTTGGCACATTGGCTGGATCAAAACGGTCTTTCGCTACGGCAAAGATACGCGCACGCTTGGAAAAACCAAACCAGCTGCCATCTGCATGGCGAAGATACGCAGGTATTTTACTTGCCAGCACATCGGATTGAACCGGTTGCAATAACCCGTCGACATTGGCACGCTCGATATTGCCTGCGTCGACTGTAATGAAAACATCAGCGGGTGAGTTTGCACCTTCCGCTTTCATCCTTTCAATCAGCTCCTCTGCTTTTGCTTCAATCCGATTGATGGTAATGCCGGTCAGTTTCGTGAAATCACCATACAGGCGTTCGTCAGTGTCATAGTGGCGCGATGAGTACAGGTTCAGCTCTTGCGCAGCCTTGAGAATGGACGGTGCGGCCAGCAAGCCAGCAGCCATGGTTGTTCCGGCCAGGAAATGGCGGCGACTTAATTGATTGTTGATTGAGCGAGACACGATGTTGACCTTTCCAATTGCAATTTCTTATTC
>JBAUGO010000072.1:0-12405 GCA_049679775.1 Anderseniella sp. | reverse complement strand
CTTCGTCACCGGCGGCTTGGCGTTGGCAACAGCAGACTTTTCGGTGCCCGGCACCGGATCGGACAATAATGAGTTCTTCGTCGGTTTCGCTGTTGGCGGTGGCGTGGAATGGGCCATCAACGACAATTGGGCGGCGCGGGTTGAATACCAGTATGTCGATCTGGGCTCGGAAAGCATCAACATCGGTGGTGTGAGTTCACAAGCCAGTATTGACGACCTGCACCTGGTGCGCGCTGGCCTTTCCTTGAAAACCGGCTTTATCTGGGACGCGTTGCTGGGACGCTGAAACCGGCCAGAGAAGCAACCCTTCGTCCTGAACGGCTAAAATTGCTCTAGCACCGCGACACCGCTCATCTTGATCCGTTCAGATGCTTCAATCTGATCGGATCACGGTTGAGTGCGAACCAATTGAAAAAGGCCGAAGCAGATGCTCCGGCCTTCGCAGTATTGCAAAAGCAATAAAACTGGTTCCTGGTCTTGTCGACCAACTTGTTGGAGGAGATCACCCGGGCGCTCCCGCGTCCGGGAAAACATGAACGTGGATTTCGCCTCGCTCTAGTTCTTCGACTTGTCGACCAGCTTGTTGGAGGATATCCACGGCATCATACCGCGTAGCTTCTCTCCCACTTCCTCGATTTGATGCGCGTCATGCATGCGGCGGGTGGCCTTGAAGCGGGCTTGGCCTGCCTTGCATTCCTGCATCCATTCCGAAGTGAACCTACCTGACTGGATGTCGTGCAGCACACGCTTCATTTCAGCCTTGGTGTCAGCAGTGATGATGCGCGGGCCCGATACATATTCACCCCACTCGGCAGTGTTGGAGATCGAGTAGTTCATGTTGGCGATACCGCCTTCATAAATCAGGTCAACAATCAGCTTCACTTCGTGCAGGCACTCAAAATAGGCCATTTCAGGTGCGTAACCGGCTTCAACCAGAACTTCAAATCCAGCACGGATCAGCTCAACAAGACCACCGCACAACACGACCTGCTCGCCGAAGAGATCGGTTTCGCATTCTTCCTTGAAGGTCGTTTCGATAACGCCGGAACGCCCACCACCAACGCCACAGGCATAGGACAACGCCAGATCATGAGCATTGCTTGAAGCATCATGGTCGATTGCAATCAGGCATGGCACGCCACCGCCTTTGAGAAACTCACCGCGTACCGTGTGACCAGGGCCCTTCGGCGCAATCATCACGACGTCGATGGTCTTCTTTGGTTCAATCAGGTTGAAGTGAACATTCAAGCCATGCGCAAAGGCAATCGCAGCACCATCGCGGATATTTGCTTCGATGTCAGCCTTCCAGATGTCAGCCTGCAACTCGTCAGGCGCGGCCATCATGATCAGATCAGCCCACTTGGCGCCTTCAGCAACCGTCATCACCTTGATACCGTCAGCTTCAGCTTTCTTGCCAGTTGCAGAACCAGCGCGCAAGCCAGTGGCGATTTCCTTGACCCCTGAATCCTTGAGGTTGAGCGCATGGGCCCTGCCTTGTGAACCATAGCCCACGATCAAGACCTTTTTGCCCTTGATCAGGTTTACGTCTGCATCACGATCATAATAAACACGCATGTTGAAGTTCCTTTCAGTGATTGCGGTTTGTTCTAGTTCGTCTTTTTCGGCACGCCATGAAGCGTGAGAAACTGTGCGGCAGCGCGCTCTGCGCCTTGGCGAATAGTGGTTCTTGTTGGCAACGGTCTGTCACCCAGCAGCGCCCTGATCTGGATGTCGCGGACAACCAGGCCAAAGAACGTGCAAAACGCTTCTTCGGTATCATCAAACATCAGCAGGTTGGCATCTCGCGCCATCTCCAACACAGGCGTGACACGGCGGCCAATGGCAAAGCGTCCATTTTCAAGAACCGTCCTGCCAAGGCTGGAACGCGCTGAACTGGCATGAGCCACCGCCAGCGAGTTCAGCGCAATCGACAATTCACCCGTCAGCACCGTCAACCAGCTTTCGGCAAAATCGGTAAGACTGGCCGCAAGTGAGCGAACATCAAGATTATCCCGACTAAGCGCGGGCAATTTAACCTTGGATGCCTGCCAGCGCACAGTCGCTGCCAGCAATCCATCGCGATCACCAAACCAGTTATACAATGTTTCCTTTGAGCAACTGGCGCGTCTACATACCGCCGCCATGGAAAATCCGTCGCCCTCTTCCATCATCAATGCGAGCACGGCATCAAGCACTTCGCGCTGACGAGGGGAAAACGCCTCATCACTCACCTGCTCTAATGCTGCTGTCTGCGCCAACGCCACTTCAACTCACCTTGAATCCGTACCGTACGGTACAGTACGGCTTCATTAGAGTGTTTCACCCATACTTGCAAGAGCTAGTTGGGTACTGCTCGCGGCAACTCCCAATTAAACTAGATCAACCACCAGAAGTAGATTGCTGTTACACCGAGCACCAAAACCAGTAGTTCCATGAGGAAGCCCATGCGTGCATAATCTGTAAAGTGATAGCCCCCCGGCCCCATCACCAGTGTATTGGACTGATGACCGATTGGTGTCAGGAAGGGAGCTGCTGAACCAACCGCCACAGCCATCAGAAATGCGTCGACACTTGCGTCTAGACCAATGGCAACACGTATGGCAATCGGTGCCATAAGGATTGCCGTAGTCGCATTTGGCACGACGTCAGACAGCAGCATTGACACCAGCATCAATAACCCCAACACCACCCAAATCGGCAAAGCGCCGGCATTGTCCAGGATGATGCCTGCAATCAGGTCCGTGCCGCCGGTAGAAGCCAGAGCCTGACCTATGGGGATCATGGCTCCCAAAAGGATCAGCACAGGCCACTCCACTCCGTCATAGATTTCATTGACTGAAATGCACCCCGAAATGACCATCGCCGCGCAGGCAGTGACAAATGCAACGGGCACAGAAACCCACCCAAATGAGGCAACTGCAATGGCAACGCCAAATAGCAATGCGGGCAAGACAACCCGTCTGCCGCCGCGCAGAGGTTGCAAGCCGCGACTGGCCAACGCCATACAACCCAATGCATTAAGTGCGACTTCCATCTGCTCCTTTTCGCCCTGCAACAGCAGCACGTCGCCCGCCCGAAATCGGATATTCTTGAGCCGTGCAGTTGGAGACTCGCCTTCGCGCGAAAGCGCCAGCAAGTTCACCCCATAGCGCGCATGCATCCTGACGCCACGCATGGAGCGACCCTCAAGCGCCGAGTTTGGCATGACCACGGCCTCGATGATTTGTACATCATCAGACCGGATGTTGGAATTGTCGGCAGCTGCAGCTCCCAGTTTGGCAAGTTTCCGGTCATCAGCCAGCGGATTGATAACCACCGGATCACCCTCAAGGATGAGCGCATCACCGGCACGAAATCGCTCACGTGCTTCCGGTGCCAGACGCTGCTGGCCATTGCGAATGATGGCAAGGACAGTGATCTCGTTTTCGCATTCAGCTTCCAGTTGACGCACACTCATGCCTTCAAGTGGAGACCCTTCCGGCAACGCCGTTTCGAATGTGTAACTTTCAACTCCCGTCATGGCCAGATTTGTCTTCGGTGAAATGCGCTGCGGCAATAGCTTCCAGCCCAGAACAGAAACATAGATAATCCCACCAATGCACACCAAAAGACCGGCAGGTGCAAAATCAAACATAGCAAATGGTTGTCCGGTCACTTCCTCGCGGAAGCTGGAGATCACAATATTTGGTGGTGTGCCAATAAGCGTCACCATGCCACCCAAAAGTGTGGCAAATGACAATGGCATCAGCACCAGAGAGGGAGACCGGCGCGCTTTCAACGCATTTCGCATGGCAACGGGTAGCATAAGCGCCAAAGCGCCCACATTGTTCATGAAGCATGACAGGAAAGCGCCCAGTGTGCTTGCAGCAGCAACCTGCATGGTCGTTGTCCGCCGTGTCGGTGCCAGAAAGCGAACCAGATAGTCGACCAACCCGGAGTTTTGCAGCGTCCGCGAGATGATCAAAACAGCAGCCACGGTAACAACCGCTGGATGCGCAAACCCCTGGAATGCTGATGTAGCGGGTACCACGCCACCGTAAACACCCGCCAGAAGTGCCATTATTGCGATGATATCATAGCGCACCCGACCCCAGATAAATCCGGCCATGGTAATGGCAAGGATACCAAAAACTGTCAGTTGTTCGATTGTCATAGGCAAGGTAACCGCAAGCTGCACGCCGTCCGCACCCACTTACGGTAGCAGTCAGAGATGGTGGTCACCAATGCTAAATTTTGAACAATTTTCCCGCATGGTAGCTAAGTTGATTTTGCAGTCGATGGTGAAGACCATACAAAGACAACTTGTTCAACTCACACAGCCACCGCTTCACTTGCAGGCAATGCAATTATGACTGTCAGCCCTGCACCTTGCTCGCATGACAACTCCAGCCTCCCGCCAAGCTGTTCAACAACATCCAGCGTAATAGCTAGACCAAAGCCCGAGCCAGGAGCTGTTTCGTCCAGCCGCATGCCTCTTTTCAGGATTGCACTTAGTTCAGATTCAAATACTCCAGGACCGTCATCAGAAATCTCCAGACACAGCCACTTCCCATCTAGTCTAGCCTGGACATTTACGGCCTCATTCGCCCATTTGCGTGCATTGTCCAACAAGTTGCCCAGAATTTCCGATATGGCATTCCGGCCAATTTTCACTTTGAGAGCAGAGTCAATTTCCAGATTCCAGTTGATGCTTTCGCCACGAGGAAGCCGTTGCATTGTGCTGACCATTCGCTCTACCAGTGGGCGAAGCGTCACGGTTTCAACATTTGCCGGGTTGAGTATACTCTGCGCAATTGCCAATTCTCGTTCCACATAACGTTGCATATCATGGACATACTTTTTGATTTCAAGCGACATTTCGCCGGCATCGTCTTGTTGCAACTCATCTGCCAGAATATTCAATGCCGTCAGTGGTGTCTTGAGCCCATGGGCAAGATCTGCTGCCCGCGCCTGCGCGCTAGTCACCATCTGGTCATGTCTGTCCATCAGCAGGTTCAAATCATCAATGAGAGGGGTTACTTCCGATGGGAAACCGCCCGGCAACCGTGCAATGCCGTCTGTATGTAAGTGAGCCAACGCGGTTCGCAATTTCTCAAGCGGCGCAAGACCGAAACGTGCTGCGAAATAAAGAGATGTGAACAGAAAGGCACCCAAAATACCCAGTGCCAGCGCCATATCCTTGCGAAACTCACTGACAACTCCAGCCACTTCACTTTGGTCCACTGCAACTGCCATGGTAAAACTATGGGTAACATCATTGCGTTTGACCAAAATGACGCGCGCCACCATGAGCATCGACTTGCCGTCAGGCCCGGCTATAGTGCCATGGTGCGTGCCCGGTTTTGAAATCTCGTTGTTTGGAATAGTGAGTTGTTCGTCCCACAGTGAACGGGATGAAGCAATGATCCGTTCACCTGTTGCCATTTGCCAGTATAGCCCGCTCAAGGGTTGATCATATCGCTGATCACCTGGTTGGCGTTCCAGTTGAGCGTTACCAGTCGCATCGACTGACATGCCCGAAACGAGTTGCAACAGGTCAGTTTCGAGTTCGGCGATAACCCTTCGCTCTACACTTCGCTCAAAGATTGTGTGCAGGGCCCAGCCCGCCATGAACAGTGCAAGTAACAGAGTTAAACCGCCTCCAAGAAGCAGCCGCAGCTTGATGGATTTCCTATACAACAATGCCGTCATCCAGTCTGCCGTTGGCAGAAATGACATAGCCATGGCCGCGCCGGGTCTGAATCAGCTCGGTATCGAGCTTCTTGCGCACCCTGGCAATCAGAACTTCGATAGCATTGCTGTCACGCTGAACATCTTCTCCATAAACATGCTCAGACAGTTCCGCTTGCGAGATCACTCGTCCTGCATGATGCATGAGATAACTAAGGAGCCGAAACTCGAGCCGGGTAATATCCAGTGGCGCATCATCGACACAAACCTGCATCTGCCGTGTATCAAGATGCACAATACCGATCTCGATCACATTACTGGCAAGGCCGGCAGACCTGCGCAGAAGGGCGCGAAGGCGGGCCTGCAATTCCTGCATCTGGAACGGCTTGGGTAAATAGTCGTCAGCACCTGCATCAATACCTTCGACCCTTTCTTTCCAGCTACCTCTTGCAGTGAGCACAAGAACAGGCGTCGCATTGTTTGCTTCCCGCCACCGCTTCAGAATCTGGATCCCATCAATTTGAGGCAAGCCCAGATCAAGTATCACGGCATCAAAGTTTTCCGTATCTCCTCGGTACCACGCATCTTCACCATCAGTTGCAGTTTCAACAATATAGCCAGATGCTGAAAGTGCTTTTGAAACACGACGCAAGATTGCCTCTTCGTCTTCTATCAACAGTATGCGCATTACTGGCCACTCACCTTGAGGATGCGCGTCGTATGCGCGTTCACCTGGATTTGCAAATATCGGTTCTGCGGAGTGATAATCTTGATTTCATAGACCCAGATGCTCTCCTCCTGTTCAAATTCTACACCGACGACTTCTCCCGGAAAAGTCTGGTGCACAACTTCAAGTATCTCTCGCAGCGGTTTGACCTTGCTCATGCGCAATTCGCGTTGCGCATCCTCGTGATCATGACCACGGCGTCTTCTCCGCCGACCTCGGCGATTGCGACGCGCCTCTGCGACACTTGCTGGCAAAGCGAGCCAGGCCACAATTCCCAAAAGTACCCTCCTGCGCGTCGTAGGCATATTTGCGATGTCCAGAATTCTTAAAACCGCGATCAGCGGACTTTATAGCCGAAGCGACCTTACAATCAGCTTACAATGGAGCTCAGCAGTACGCAACGCGAGGTTGTTTAGTGTTTCAGGCAAGGTTGAAGTGGTTCAACCGGAACACAAAGGAGTTAGAAATGAAAAAGATCACTCTAATGCTCGCGGCAGGTCTCCTGTTTGCATCAACTACATGGGCTGCTGCCACGCCTTACCACCATAACGGTTTCTCGGATGATCACAGTGAATACAGCGGCAAGCACAAATATAGGAAGCGCTTTCAGCGTTGTCATTATTCACACTATAAGGGTTATCACTGCCACCGCACCCATCGTTACGAACATGATCGCCGTGGGCGTGGACGTGGGCGTGGACGCGGGCGGAGCAGTCACTACTAGGAACGCGTTGGCACAAAATCAATCCATTACTGCTGACAAACCCAGGCACACATAGGCCGGCTGGCACCTGACAAGACTTGCAGGTGCCAGCCACTATGGCTTCAACATGTTCACGCTGTATTCCACCGAAATACGCGCCTGGTTTGTTAAACGCCCTCACCACACGCAGCACGGAACCGCTTGACCGCATTGGCCATGCCGTACTCCAGCGCTTCAGCGGTTAACCCGTGTCCGATGGACACTTCTGCGATCCATGGCACACGTGCAATCAAATCAGGCAAATTGGCCACCGTAAGATCATGCCCGGCGTTCAACTCCAACCCCGCCTCACGCGCTGCAATAGATGCTGCTTCAAGCTTGTCCAACTCACGCGCTGCTGCATCTGGATCGTCATGGGTTGCCCCGTAGGGGCCGGTATAAAGCTCAACCCGCTCAGCGCCCGTCTCTGCCGCCATCGCAATAATGCCTGCATCAGCATCTGCAAACAGGGACACCCTCATACCCGCAGCCTTGAGACGCGCCACTATGGGCTTTAGATAATTGTGGTGGGCACGGAAATCCCAGCCATGATCTGATGTAGCTTGCGCAGGATCATCCGGCACCAGCGTCACCTGATGTGGAAGAACCTCAAGCGCAATCTCCATCAGCCTGTCATCAGGATAGCCCTCAATATTGAACTCGGTGCCTGGAAACTCATTCACCAGATCAGCAAGCGGCTTGACGTCAGAACGCCTGATGTGGCGTTCATCCGGTCTCGGGTGGACGGTAATGCCCCATGCCCCTGCCTCCAGTGCAATACGCGAAAGCCCCACCACCGATGGCCAGGGCAAGTCACGCCGGTTCCGCAACTGGGCTATCGCATTGACATTGACAGACAGTCTGGTGGTCAAATCTTCATTGCCTCCGGGCCACGTGAAATCGCTGTTACGCCGGTGCGGACAACTTCAGTCAATCCAAGTGGTTTCATGAGGTCAATGAATTGCAGCACCTTGCGTGTTTTGCCGGTGAGTTCAAAAACAAATGAGTTGTTGGTGACATCGACAACACGTGCGCGAAAGGCCTCCGCCAGTCGAAGTGCCTCCATGCGGTGTTCGCCCTCACCTGCCACCTTGATGAGTGCCAGCTCACGCTCAATGGCTTCACCCATGACCGTCAGATCAGCCACCGAATGAACAGGAACCATGCGCTCAAGCTGTGCCTTGATCTGCACCAGCACCTCTGCCGTCCCGGACGTGACAATGGTTATGCGCGATACATGCGCCTCATGTTCGGTCTCCGAGACCGTCAGGCTTTCGATATTGTAACCGCGCCCGGAAAAAAGACCAATGACACGGGCCAGGACACCTGGCTCATTGTCCACCACAATGGATAGCGTATGCGTGACGATAGGGTCATGCTTGTCATCCAGAAAATAGGCTGATGCCGGTTGTGAGTTCGTCATGATTTTGCGGCTCCCTTTTGTACAATAGTGGATACCTCACCAAGGGCAAGACCACCTCTTGCGATCAATATACCAGAAATAATGAGACCAAGGGCAGCAAGTGAATTTGGCCCTGGTATCTCTGAGAGAAGTATCGCTGCCCAAGCGACACCAGCAATTGGCACCAGCAGATTTAGCTGACTGAAAAAGCTGGCACCAGCGCGTGCAATAATCGCGAACATGATGAGTGTGGCAAGTGCCGCATGCAGGATACCAAGCGTGATGACAGCGCTCCATGCCCTCATACTTGCCTCAACCTCAAACGGATTTTCCAGAATGAAGGCGAATGGCAATACCATGAGCGCAGCAATCGCCAGAACCATGGTTACAGCAGCCGTGCGATCAGGCGCCATCATCCGCCGTATCAGCACGGCATTGAAGCCATAGCAGGTCGCTGCCCCCAGTAAGGCAATCATGCCTTTGACGCTACTCGTCAAGCCTTCAAGCGCTGCCGGCCCCACAAGCACACACAGACCGATCAATCCGACCACCATGCCAATCACTTTACGTGAATTGAGTTTTTCGTCATCGGTCAGGGAATGGGCAAGCACCATTGTGATCAACGGCATCACACCCATCAAGATTGCAGCCGTGCCCGACGGAATGGATTGCTGCCCCCATGCAATCAGGCAAAACGGCAAGGCATTTCCGATCAGTGCACTGGTTGCCATCATGGTCCACAGACTTTTACCGGTTGGAAATGATCGCCTCGTAATGCCCATTAAACCAATGAGAAATACTGCCGCCGCTCCAAGTCGAATAGCCGTAAGGGTGAACGGTGGCACTTCCGCCACACCCACCTTGATAAAGGCAAATGACGATCCCCAGATTGCCGCCAGCAAAAGCAGCAATCCATAGTCTCCGGCATTGGGCAGACGTTGCGACATGGGAAATTACAAACACTGGTCCTCAGACCAGGGATTTGCCTTCCTCATCGATTGCAGAACCAACCTCCTCGTCAGACACATCTTCGCCAAGGATCATTTCATTGTGCGCCTTGCCGGATGGGATCATCGGGAAACAATTGGTCAGATTAGCCACCACACAATCAAAAATGACCGGACCTGGTGTGTCGATCATCTTCTGGATGGCTTTATCCAGTTCACCTGGCTTGGAACACCGAATGCCAGACGCACCATAGGCTTCTGCCAGCTTCACAAAATCCGGCATTGCCTCGGTATAGGAGTTTGACAGGCGGTTTCCATGCAGAAGCTGCTGCCACTGACGCACCATGCCCATATGGGAGTTGTTCAGAATGAAAATCTTGAACGGCAGGTTATATTGAACCGCACAAGACATTTCCTGGATAACCATCTGCACTGACGCATCGCCGGCAATATCAATCACCAGTGAATTGGGGTGCGCTACCTGCACGCCAAGAGCTGCCGGCAAACCATACCCCATTGTGCCAAGACCGCCCGAAGTCATCCACCGGTTCGGTTCTTCGAAATGATAAAACTGCGCCGCCCACATCTGATGCTGGCCAACTTCCGTCGTGATGTAGGTATCGCGGTCCTTCGTCAACGCATAAAGCCGTTCAATGGCATATTGCGGCATGATGACGTCGTTGTTTGCCTTGTACTTCAGGCATTCAACGTTCCGCCAGGTGTTGATCTGGTTCCACCACTTTTCAGCCGCGTACTTGTCAGGCTCACCCTTGCGCGCTTTCCAGGTGCGGATCATCTGCGCCATGACGTTGCCGACATCACCAATGATCGGGATGTTTACCTTGATGGTCTTGTTGATCGATGAGGGATCAATATCGACATGGATTTTGATGGAACCCGGCGAGAACGCATCTGTGCGCCCCGTGATACGATCGTCAAAGCGTGCGCCCAGACAGATCATCACATCGCAATCGTGCATCGCCATATTGGCTTCATAGGTACCATGCATGCCGAGCATCCCCAGCCATTGCTTGTCAGATGCCGGATACGCTCCCAAGCCCATCAAGGTCGAGGTAATCGGATAACCAGTCATGCGCACGAGCTGACGCAACAGATTGGACGCTTCCGGTCCTGAATTGATAATACCGCCACCTGTGTAAAAAAGCGGGCGCTTTGCATTCAGCATGACCTCTACCGCAGCTTCGATAGCAGACGCATCCCCTTCAATGCGCGGCTTGTAGGTTTTATGAACGATGTTGTCCGGCTTGATATACTTGCCAGTGGCAAACTGGACGTCCTTTGGAATATCGACGACAACCGGGCCAGGGCGTCCGTTCGTGGCGACATAAAACGCCTCGTGCAGTATGCGAGCAAGGTCGTTGACATCCTTGACCAGATAATTGTGCTTTGTGCATGGTCGCGTAATGCCGACAGTGTCACATTCCTGAAATGCGTCATTGCCGATGAGGTGTGTTGGCACCTGCCCTGTAATGCAGACCATCGGGATTGAGTCCATCAACGCATCAGTCAACCCGGTCACCGCATTGGTGGCACCAGGCCCCGATGTCACCAGAACAACACCACACTTGCCGGTTGAGCGCGCATAACCTTCAGCAGCATGCGTAGCGCCTTGCTCATGACGCACCAGAATATGCTGGACATGGTCTTGCTGAAATATCTCGTCATAAATGGGCAGTACAGCGCCACCGGGATACCCGAACATGTGCTCGACGCCCTGATCCTTGAGCGCTTGCATCACTATCTCTGCTCCAGTCATCATCTGGGCTTCTTCACCGGTCGGTTTCATTGTTTTGGTCTCAGGCTTGATGTTCATTTTTCAGGCTCTTCTCATAAACGTCGTTCAGACAATAAAAAAGGCCCCCAAGGGAGCCATTTTCGCGCACCACCTTAGACAGGTCAGTCTAAACTGACCCGGCGGCGCGCGTTCCCACCACTAGAAGTGCGTGTTTCATGAATAAACCATATGTTGAACGATAAAGCCCCGTCAACACGTTTGTGCAGACAGAGCTTCAATATTTCATAGATCAAGACCAGCTATCAATCGGCCTGGCAGAATTTCTTGACGCCATCATAGTCGGTAAAGGTTCCTGTGTTGGCGTTGAACGAGCGATAGCGGGCACGGCAGTAATCATACCACTCGCCGGTCCATGGCTCGATCGCACCACGATAGATAGGCTGCTCTTCGCGCACAGGCGCCCGAACCGGTTCATATCTGTCCATGCACTCTTCAAAACGGCGATCATAGGCACGTTGCCATTTCGGGCCAGACCCAAGTGCGCCACCTACAGCGCCCGTTGATCCGCCAATAATGGCTCCACGACCAGCGCCTTTGCCACCACCAACAACGCCACCAATAATTGCACCGATAGCAGCGCCACCAAGACCAGAGCCCAAAGCTGCCTCACCGCGGTTCATCACCCGATCAGCATGGCGTCTTGCCTCATTGTCACAACGACGCTCCTGAGCGTCGGCAGGCTCCGCACCCGTCATGAAAATTCCGGCACCAAGCGCCGCCACAATCAAAAACTTAACCCCTGCTGAAAACATTATTCCCGTCTCCATATGTCAAAATGCCCTCGCTGATTCTCTGTACGACAAATCTATGGCTGGATTGTGAGCAAAGACTTAACAAGCGCTTAACGAAGCTCGATACAGACATGGCAACAATGTGTTATAAGCCGCTGTCGTTTATTCAATGGAGGGGATTCGAAAATGACAAATAAACTTGCAGCAGAGTGTTTTGGAACGTTTTGGCTCGTATTGGGCGGATGCGGCAGCGCTGTTCTGGCAGCCGCGTTTCCTGACGTGGGTATTGGACTTCTAGGTGTGTCATTTGCGTTTGGTTTGACTGTTTTAACAATGGCCTATGCAGTAGGCGGTATATCGGGTGGGCACT
>JBAUGO010000071.1:0-2694 GCA_049679775.1 Anderseniella sp. | reverse complement strand
ACCAACCTTGTGACCAGATCTGGCAAGGATGGCCGCCAGATCACTAGCCCCGGTAAAGTCATCAGCTATGCACCCAAGCACAATTCCCATAGTATAAACCCTTGCCTGAGATGATCTCGATCGTCATGCTGGTTGAATTCACTAAATGGCCTTCAGCAACAAAGCAATTACCCATGACCTTAAAGGCACTCACCCTTGGCTCTGCAGTCATCGACATTATCGTCACGATCGCGCCGGAGCGCATTGAGCATATGCAAATGCGAAACGCTGATACGTCCTTCCTGCTGGTGGAGGAGGGACGCAAGGTCGATGCTGAGTCCGTCACGCGACATATAGGAGGCGGAGGCATCAACACGTCGGTATCCTTGTCGCGGCTTGGCTTTGATACAGCGGCACTGGTGAAAATGGGGAATGATCGCAACGCTGAAGATGTGCTCGAGCGGCTGTCAGCAGAAAATGTGTCCAGTGAGTTCGTAGTGCAAGACCGGACGCTTGCGACCGGTTCGTCAGTTTTGCTGTCATCTCATGAACGAAATGCCGGCATATTCACTGCGCGAGGTGCCAACGCAGCCTTGCATCCCGATGACCTAACCGATGAAGCGTTCAAGCGTGATCTGGTTTTCGTTTCTGGATTGTCAAATGAATCAGCTGACAGCTTTCCTCATGTCATAACCAAAGCAAGCGCAGCAGGTGCCCGCGTCGCCACCAACCCCGGCATCAGGCAACTGTCTTCAAGACAGGATGATTTTTTTCACTGCCTTGAGCGTATTTCTATTTTGACCTTGAACAAGGTGGAGGCTGCACAACTTGTGCCGCGTTTGATTGCAAAGGGCATTGCTGACCAGAACAGCGTGATCAAAGCCGGTGACAATACTGACACCCTGATGACAACGGGTCTGGATGCTGGTGGATTCAAATTGTCATTTGATTCTTATGTGCGTGCCATGACCTCTCTTGGTGTTGAAATGCTGCTCGTGACCAATGGTCCCGATGGTGCTTATGTCGGTACACGCGAAGCGGTTTGGCATTGCTCGGTGCCCAGGGTAACGGTGGCAGGAACAGCAGGTGCTGGTGATGCGTTCGCTTCCACATTTGCCGGTATGATCACGACAGGTGCAAAAGTGGAAGATGCCATCAAGGCAGCTACCTGCAATGCAGGATCAGTCGTCAGTCACCTTGATACTCAAACAGGATTGTTGTCGCGTGAGAAACTTCAGCAACGGGTTGAAGAGTTCGCGCAGCACCTCATCATCAGTAAATGGGATATTGCCTGAGTCTTAACCAGAACAACTGGCTCCGCCGAGCACGCAGAATTTTGAGCAATGCGGATGGTTCAGCTTAACCGATCCATTGGAGAAATTACCTGCATTGGCGTTGAGCGATGACGCAAGATTAGGTCCCATTTCAAAGTCACCATCATAGGGCAGCAGCGTGCAAGGCAACACAGCCGGGTGTTTGGCTCCCTTGCGCTTGACCACCATGCGGCTTGATGCACACATCTGCTCATCGGGACGCTTGTTCAGGATGTCCCAGCAAGCTGTGGTGATTTCAGGCACATCTTGTCGTTCGTTCATTTCAGGAAAAAGCACCAGTTGACCCCTGTTGGATGGATCAATGCGCCAGCCGTGATTTGTTATCAGTTGCCGGTATCCTTCACGCGAGTTGGTCTCGCTCTCACCCCAGCATGTGCGACCGGCAATCGCGATTTGAAAGCCATTGCTGTTTAGCCAGTTGAGACCTTCAATCGCCTTGTCCCATGTTTTGGCCCCGCGCTCAGCTTCGTGCAGCTCCTGGGTGTAATGATCCAGGCTGACACGCAAGGTTATGCGCCCACCATGAGCAAGCTGAAGCGCCTTGAGGCCATCCTTGATTTTTGTCCGTTGCATCGGTTGCATCGCGTTGGTCAGCACCAGCACCTTGTGCCCGCGCACAAGGGCGGCTTCCATCATCGCCAGCATATCCGGGTTCATGAAGGGCTCGCCACCCGTAAAGGCAATTTCTTCTGTGCCAAGGGCCAATTGCTCGATCTCGTCGAGCAAGGACACAGCATCTGCCAGGTTGAAATACTCAAGCCTGTCATTGGTGGGAGAGGAGCCGATATAGCAGTTGTGGCAAGTGATGTTGCACAAGGTTCCGGTGTTAATCCAGAGTGTTTCAAGCTTCTTGAGTGCAACGCTTGCTCGCGTTTCACCCTTGGCTGTTACATCAGGATTTTTGAACTTGCGAGGATCGATAGGCGAAAACGCTGCGGCAAGTGGATTTGAAATGTGGTTCATGAGGGCTAGTACTACAATTTTCTTCTATTTTAAGCCATTGGGAAACTTTGCTGGTAACAAAAATATCATCAAAGTGTGAAGGTGGTTGACACAAGCGCCCAATGCCAGTGATGAAGGAACAAGCCTGATGCGGGTGTAGCTCAATGGTAGAGCAGAAGCTTCCCAAGCTTAAGACGAGGGTTCGATTCCCTTCACCCGCTCCATGACCCCCGGTTGCGATCTTCTTCAAGTGTCTGTCCATTGGCAAACAGGTTGCTAATGCCGTGTTTTGTCTTGTTCCAGTGAAACGGTGCCGTGATCAGTTGCCATAGAGCAAGCCAGCCTCCTGCTGATATCAGAAGCCAGTAAACCGGCATGGTCAAGACAACAGGAAACAGGATGTAGAGCCTGCGCAAATATAGCGCCTTGATGCCGGCAA
>JBAUGO010000070.1:0-1953 GCA_049679775.1 Anderseniella sp. | reverse complement strand
CCGTTACCAAGTCCGGGAAATCGTGGAAGATTGTCGATGCATGGGTACAGGCAGCACAGAATGAGGGCTTTCCCTATAATCCGGACTATAATGGCAAGGATCAGTTCGGCGTAGGCTACTTTCAACTAACCGCCCGCAATGGTCTGCGCTGTTCTTCTGCAAAGGCATATCTGACACCCAACACGGGTCGCAAGAATCTTGAAATCATAACCAATATGCTAACCGAGAAAGTTCTGTTTTCTGACACGCGCGCTATTGGCATTCAGGGTATGCGAAGCGGCAACCCGGTTATCATCAAGGCACGCAATGAGGTCATCTTGTCCGCTGGAGCCATTGGATCTCCACAGATATTGATGTTATCCGGTATCGGCCCGGCAAAACACATTACAAGTCACGGTATTGAAGTTCTGCATGCCAGTGATGGAGTTGGCAAAAACCTGCAGGATCATTTGCAGGCGCGACCCGTATACAGGTGCTCGCTTCCAACCATCAATACCCGCACAAGAGGACTTTGGAACCAGGCCAAGATTGCGCTGGAATATGCACTCAAGCAAACCGGCCCCATGACGATGGCCGCAAGCCTTGGCACTGGCTACCTGAAAACAAGACCCGGACTCGAAACACCGGACATCCAGTTTCACATTCAGCCCTTTAGTGCCGACAACCCAACAACGGGCACACACACATTCGACGCCTTCACCGCTTCGGTGTTGCAAATGCGACCTGAAAGTGCGGGTGAACTTTTATTGAAGTCCGCAAATCCGAACGATCACCCGGATATTCATCCCAATTATCTTGCAACACAACTGGATCAGGAAACAATTGTGGAAGGCATTCGTATTGCCCGACGGATTTGTCGCCAAAGCCCGGTTGCCGACGCAATCACCGAGGAACATGCGCCCGGCAAGGCAATCGCAGATGATGACTATGAGGGGATGCTTAACTGGGCGCGCGATACTGCGACCACAATTTATCATCCAACTGGTACTTGCAAGATGGGTCCTGATACAGACAAGAAGGCAGTTGTTGATGCCCGTTTACGCGTAAAGGGTGTTACAAACCTTCGCGTGGCGGATTGTTCGATCATGCCACAAATTGTTTCTGGCAACACCAATGCGCCCGCCATCATGATCGGTGAACGGGCAAGTGACATGATAAGAGAGGACGCCCGCTAATGTGGGAACACATTCTGGATTTCAGCCAGATCGTTATCGCTGACATTATTCTGTCGGGCGACAATGCGCTGATCATTGGCATGGCGGCGGCGGGCCTTGCTCCAGAACTGCGCAAAAGGGCGATCCTTTTCGGCATGGTGATAGCGGCTGTCCTGCGTATCATTTTTGCTGTTTTGGCAACAAAGCTGCTTGCCATTCCCGGCATCCTCTTTGTCGGTGCGTGTTTATTGTTCTGGGTATGCTGGCGGCTGTTTTGTGAACTGCGCGAAGGTCAGGAAGAAAAAGCTGCTGAAGCAATGGAGCTCGCCGAGGATGAAGAGCGTGGCTACACCGGCCCACCTCGACGCACTCTGATGTCTGCATTGTTTTCCATAACCCTTGCCGATGTTTCCATGTCACTGGACAATGTACTTGCAGTTGCTGCAATCGCAGACGGAGACACACAGAAACTGGTGTTCGGATTGGGACTGGCAATTCTGCTGATGGCGTTTGCTGCCACCATGATCATGAAACTGTTGACGAGATACCCCTGGATTTCCTGGCTGGGGCTGGCTGTCCTTTTATATGTGGCAGGTGAAATGATGTACCGGGGATTGCTTGACCCAACGTTTGGCATGCTCAAACTGATGGGAATGGCGTGAGTGACAAAAGGAATGACAGGCTGCGAGGCCCTGGGTCAGATCACAAGTCTGGCAGAAGTCCCTCGCAAGCAGAACACCTGATCCGCCAGGATTGGGTGCGTATTTGAGATAATGTAGAAAACCGACAAAAGGGAGGA
>JBAUGO010000069.1:0-1903 GCA_049679775.1 Anderseniella sp. | reverse complement strand
CCGTGTTGACGGGGCAATTGCCTTGACCTCGTGAGGGTCCAGAACAAGGAAACCAGGAGCCCCAGCCACTAGCCCCGCCGCATAATTCCACTGGCTATTGTTAACCAGTAAGACGGCCTCGATCAGCCCCTCGTCCGTCTTGTGAATGTCGCTCGTTGGCCACACCTTGACGCCCAGGCCTTCGAGATACTGCACGCAGTGGTAGGGAACCCCCGAGTAGCAGACGAAGCGGATTTTTGACCGCCCTGGCTGCCTACGCTTGTTCTGCACTCCCGTCTTTCGGGTTTCCCCGCGCCACCCCTCTCGCCAAGTCATTTGCGCTTGCCTTTCGCCTGGACTTTCTTCGCCACCGCTGCCGCATCGTTGAACTGCTTCCATAATGCTTTCCCCTCCGCACATTCCGGCTCTGCGATCTGGACGCTCTTTGTCTTATCGAGCACGTACTTGCGTGTGCGCCTTGGGTCTGATGCGGTCGGCATGATGCCGTTTCGATTGTATCCCGCCTTGGCGCTCTTACCGTCCGCATCATTTTCGATGGTGAGCTTGCCGGAGGCCGCCAGTAGGTATTTCGCAAATTCCGCCTGGCTTGTCCTCACTCTGATCTTTGCTTCGATGGCTGATGGCAAGTACATTGCCAATCCGATCGGGCCGCCGTACTTCAGATTCTCCCATGTACGGAGTTCAATCTTCATTCGCTGCAGAAGTGTCTTGATACTTGTCCTCACCACCTTCTCTTCTATGTCGGTATCACCGACAATCACCCCGTAGGGTTGTAGTGCCGATAGGATCTTGTACCTGGCCGGCGAACAGTAAGGCTTCTGGACCGTGATGGTTGTGTAGGCCGTTGGTCGCTTCGTCGGCGCTATCCTTGATGTCCTGTTTAGTTGTTCCCGACCATTGCGCCAGTCTTTCATCCTGTGATCCCATTCATGACTGCCAATGGCAGAATAATAAACCATGCTAGCCCCCACACACGCGCGAATGGCCCTCTCAGCCTTTTGAACAATACTATGCCTATCCATAGCCATAGTATTACCAAGATCAGAAAATAGGCACCCCCGACCATTGTCGTTCCATCTTGCCAGTGTGAGCTACCCAGGGCTAAAGCACCTGGGCTTCAAGAGCAAGAGTCTTGAATTTTTCGGGGGCTGAGTGCCTTACTGCGCTGCTCATATATCCACCCGCGTTACTTCCCGCGGCTCCCGCGGTACTTGGTACTTCGGCAATGCTCAGTACAGGTTTTAGATTCATTGCGGCATTCTGGTCACGGTCATGTGCCGTGCCACATCCCGCACAATTCCAGGTTCGGTCACCTAGTACCAGTTCGATATTCTTTTCGCCGCAAACGTGACATAGTTTTGAGGAAGCGAACCATCGATCATGCTTGACAATTTCGCCACCCGCCCAAGCGGTCTTGTAGGTCAAGAATTGAACAAACTGGCTCCAGCCTGCATCGCTGATCGACTTGGCAAGGCTATGGTTCTTGACCATGCCTGCGACGTTCAGCGTTTCCAGCCCGATGGTGCCAAAGCGGTTGACAATCTTGCGGCTCTCTTTGTGGTGAAAGTCCTTGCGCTGGTTGGCAACCCGCGCATGAATCGTGGCGACAACGTGGCGAGCCTTTGCTCGTCCGTTGCTGCCTTTGACCTTGCGAGACAATCGGCGTTGTCGAATCTTCAACAATCGCTCTGCTTTGCGCAGATGCTTGGGCGATTCAATCGGATGGCCATCACTGAGTACCGCAAAGGTTTTGATACCCAAGTCAATGCCTACCGCTTCGGTGGGTGGCGTAGGTTCCGCTGCTTCGATCTCGCATTGGATGGAGACAAAGTATTTACCGGTCTTGGTTTTCGACACGGTACAGTTTTTCATCTTCCCTTCAATGCGTCGATGGCGGATAGCC
>JBAUGO010000068.1:0-5065 GCA_049679775.1 Anderseniella sp. | reverse complement strand
GTACGCATGTCGGGTGATGCCTCGTTGAGATCGCGTCCCATGGGACGGATTGTGACACCGCTTGAAAAGTTTGGCACACGATTTGAAACAACAGATGGTGGGCGGATGCCCTTGACCATGCATGGCGCAGCAAATCCGGTTCCTGTCGAGTACCGATTGCCCATGGCATCAGCGCAAGTAAAATCTGCAGTGCTGCTGGCCGGACTGAACGCACCGGGATCGACCAGCGTTATCGAACCTGAGCCCACACGCGATCATACTGAACGAATGCTGGCAGGCTTTGGTGCAGATATTGTCATCAACCATGATAGTGACGGCGCTCGCATCATCACTGTAAAGGGACACAAGGAACTGAGAGCCCAGACAATCTCGGTACCTGGAGACCCATCGTCGGCAGCATTTCTGATTGTAGCGGCATTGATAACGCAAAATAGTGACATCACCATCCGAAATGTCTTGCTGAATGAAACCCGCACCGGCCTGATCGAAACACTCAAGGAAATGGGCGCAGACATCACCATTCAAAACGAACGGATAAGCGGAGGCGAACCTGTGGGGGATGTGACTGCACGGTCCTCACAGCTGACAGGTGTGAGCGTTCCGGCAGCCCGGGCACCTTCCATGATTGATGAGTATCCAATTCTCGCCGTTGCTGCCAGTTTTGCTTCGGGCAAGACGCGCATGGAAGGTCTGCATGAATTGCGCGTCAAGGAAAGCGACAGGCTCGCAGCTGTATCAGCGGGTTTGCTTGCCAATGGTGTGCTTCATGAAACCGGTGAAGACTGGCTGGAAGTCACAGGCGGCAAGGTGGCAGGTGGTGGCACCGTCATTACCCATCTTGATCATCGCATAGCCATGTCTTTTCTGGTTATGGGCATGGCCAGCGACAAACCGGTCACCGTGGACGACGGCAATGTGATGGCAACCAGCTTCCCAGGCTTTGTCAGCATGATGAAATCCTTAGGCGCAGACTTTGAGGATGCACTTTGATGTCTACGCGCAATATTCTTGTCATCGCGGTGGATGGACCGGCAGCATCCGGCAAAGGCACATTGGCCAGACGGCTGGCAGCGCATTATGGCCTTGCCTATCTGGATACGGGCACTTTGTACCGCGCCACTGGCCTTGCGGTTCAGGAAGCAGGCGGCTCACCCGATGATCCAGGTGCTGCAGTAAACGCTGCTCAAAATCTGGACCTTGCTCGATTTCATGATGACGATCTTCGCTCTCCTGGTGCTGGCGAAGCAGCATCACAAGTGGCCGCTATTCCGGCTGTGCGTGAAGCATTGCTGGAATTTCAGCGCAATATAGCTGTAAAAGCCCCCGGTGCTGTCCTGGATGGGCGCGATATTGGCACGGTCGTGTGCCCTGATGCTGACGCGAAACTGTTCATCACCGCCTCCCCTGAAACCCGTGCGCAGCGGCGCCACCTTGAACACATCACCCGCGGTGATGATTTGTCATTCGAGGATGTACTGGCGGATATCCATCGTCGGGACGGGCGAGATTCAGATCGTGCTGTTGCTCCACTCAAGCCTGCCGAAGACGCTCACTTGCTCGATACGACAGAATTAGGTATAGAAGCCGCATTCCAGGCCGCTTTGGACCTTGTCGAAAGCGTGTTGAATGAGCGGGGGTTATCAGCCTGAAGGCGATACGCCCCTTAATTTGTTTCTGGATGCCGGTATAAAAAGCCATTCCAAGCCTCAACATCTGGAGCAGGCCGAGAATGGATATTGGCATTTTCCAGCAACAACCCACGTGTTTGGTGCCCGTGCTGCCCAACCCCTTTCGGCCATTACCGGCCGGAATATCAGCGCAAATCGGGACGTCCTGCGAGCATTTTCGTGGGCCAGGCATATTTGTTGATTGAAAGAAGGCACTATTGATGGCTGAAACCAGCTCTCTTAATCCGACCGTAGATGATTTTGCGGCCATGCTCGATGCGAGCTTCAATGAAGAAACCAATGCAGAAGGTACCGTAGTCAAGGGCAGGATCGTTGCCATTGAAAACGACCTTGCGATCATCGACGTCGGTCTGAAGACCGAAGGCCGTGTTCCTCTGCGCGAATTCCGCTCCCCGGGCCAGAACACCGATCTTGTTGTTGGTGATGAAGTTGAGGTTTTCCTCGATCGTATTGAAAACGCCATGGGTGAAGCTGTCCTGTCACGTGACAAGGCACGGCGCGAGGAAGCCTGGGGTCGTCTTGAAAAATCATTTGAAGACAATGAACGCGTTGACGGCGTTATCTTTGGCCGCGTCAAGGGTGGGTTTACTGTTGATCTTGGTGGTGCTGTTGCGTTCCTGCCTGGTTCTCAGGTTGACATCCGTCCCGTGCGTGACGTCACACCGTTAATGAACATGACCCAGCCTTTCCAGGTTTTGAAAATGGACAAGCGCCGTGGCAACATTGTTGTGTCTCGCCGTGCGATCATGGAAGAGACCCGCGCCGAGCAGCGCACTGAACTGGTTCAAAACCTTGCTGAAGGCCAGCAGGTTGAAGGCGTGGTCAAGAACATCACCGATTATGGTGCATTCGTTGATCTCGGTGGTATCGATGGTCTGCTGCATGTCACCGATATCTCATGGAAGCGCGTCAACCACCCGACAGATGTTCTGGCTGTAGGCCAGACTGTCAAGGTTCAGATTGTCAAGATCAATCCTGATACTCAACGTATCAGCCTGGGCATGAAGCAGCTTGAAAGTGATCCATGGGATGGTGTTGAAGCCAAGTATCCGGTTGGTTCGCGGGTCAAGGGTCGTGTAACAAATATTACCGATTACGGCGCATTCGTTGAACTGGAAGAAGGCATTGAAGGCCTTGTTCACGTTTCAGAAATGAGCTGGACCAAGAAGAACATCCATCCAGGGAAAATCGTTTCGACTTCTGAGGAAATTGAAGTCGAGGTGCTTGAAGTGGACCCTTCAAAGCGTCGCGTGTCACTTGGTCTCAAGCAGACAACCGACAACCCATGGGCATCATTTGCCGAGCGCTATCCGCAAGGAACCCACATTGAAGGCGAGATCAAGAACATCACCGAGTTTGGTCTGTTCGTAGGTCTTGAAGGCGACGTTGACGGCATGGTTCATCTGTCTGATCTGGACTGGAACCGCTCCGGTGAAGAAGCTATCCAGGATTTCAACAAGGGTGACATGGTCAAGGCTATCGTACTCGATGTTGACCAGGAAAAGGAACGCATCTCGCTTGGCATCAAGCAGCTTGGTGGCGATCCGATGGAAAGCGCATCAGCAGGCAGCATCCGCAAGGGCTCGACGGTTACCTGTGAAATCACTGAAGTGCAGGAAAATGGTATCGAAGTGAAAATCGCAGATTCAGACATGACCGCGTTCATTCGCCGTTCTGATCTGGCTCGCGAACGCTCCGAGCAGCGTCCTGAGCGTTTTGCCGTTGGCGAAAAAGTCGACGCACGCGTCACCCAGTTCGACAAGGCAGCCCGCAAGGTTGGATTGTCCATCAAGGCTCTGGAAATTGCCGAGGAAAAGGCTGCTGTTGAGCAATACGGTTCCTCTGATTCCGGCGCATCTCTTGGTGATATTCTCGGTGCTGCCCTTAACAAGGCGAACGATGAAAAATCTGACGACTGATAAAGTCAGTCTTCAATAAAATACCGAACCAGCCAGCAAGTTGATTGCTGGCTGGTTTTTTATGGCCTATTGTGAGCTAGGCCCAAGATGCTGAGTTTGGATCACAATATGACACTTGATGCAGATACCTTGTTTACACGCCGCAAAATGCGCCAACGCATTACGTTCTGGCGTGCAGCAACCATGGTGCTTGGAGCGATCGCCCTGATTGCATTTGCCTATGGCTCAACGGGTTCGGGCTTTGATCTGAGCAAACAATCCAACCATGTCGCACGAATAAAAATTGAAGGCCTGATAACCGGGGATCAGCGAACGCTCGACATGTTGGCGAAAATTGAAAAGGCCAAACAGGTCAAGGCGCTGATTGTTGAAATTGACAGTCCCGGTGGGACGACTGCGGGTTCTGAGGCAATCTACGAAAAAATTCGTACAATAGGCAAAGACCGTCCGATCGTTGCTGTCATGAACACTGTGGCGGCTTCAGGTGGTTACATAACTGCCATTGCGGCCGACCACATCGTGGCAAGAGGTAATACGATTACAGGCTCTGTAGGTGTCATTTTCCAGTGGACGCAGGTACAGGAACTATTGGGCACTCTCGGCATCAAGATGCAGGAACGCAAATCCGGCAACCTGAAAGCAGAACCGAATATGTTTTCAGAGCCAAGTGAACAGGCGCTTGCGGTAACCGACGAGATGATCAAGGATAGTTTTGTCTGGTTCACGGATCTCGTAAAAGAGCGCCGTAAGCTCACACCGGCCCAGATGGTGCTGATTTCTGATGGTCGTGTTTTTACCGGCAGGCAAGCCTTGACCGCCAGATTAATTGACAAGGTGGGTGGTGAAGAGGATGCACGCGCCTGGCTCAATACTGAGCATAAAATCAGCACCGACCTGCAAGCGCTCGATTGGGAGCCAGAACCTGCTCCCGCGACTGGCAATCTGGGCATTTTTGGCCTAAAAGCCCTGGCAAGCTGGCTTGGACTATCGTCTACTATCAGCGCTATCGATAATCAAACTGTCAGGCTTGACGGACTGCTGGTGCTTTGGCACCCTAATTTGCGTTAGTTAGTATTATTGGGTAGAGAAACTGCCATATGGTTTCAGTGCCGTATTTACAGGGGAAAATGGAATGATCAAGTCTGAACTGATCCAGGAGATTGCTTTGCAACATCCTCATCTCTTTCATCGGGATGTGGAGCGCATCGTAAATACAGTTTTCGATGAAATCACCTCTGCCTTGGCAGAAGGAAACCGGGTTGAGCTTCGAGGCTTTGGTGCGTTTTCCGTAAAGAAGAGAGACGCAAGAAATGGGCGCAACCCGCGCACAGGCGAACCGGTCAAGGTTGAAGCAAAAAGTGTCCCCTTCTTCAAAACCGGCAAGGAGCTGCGTGAACAGCTCAATAATGGCAAGGGCGCCTAAGTGACCATCAAGCGGATAACCTCATGGGCAATAGG
>JBAUGO010000067.1:0-25892 GCA_049679775.1 Anderseniella sp. | reverse complement strand
ATGCCACGCTGTGCGGGCACCTGGCTCAAACGTCACCCAGGCAGAACGCGCCCGCGATGGCTCTGGTGGTTCATTGACCGGATCTTGCCAGACGGTACCAGTGAAATAACTCGCTGGAGCACGTTTTGTCGCGCGTGATCCTGCCTTGTGATGCTGCATTGTCTTGTTTCCCTGTCGAATGTCTGGTTTTCTGCCATGGAGTGTAAAACAATTAACGCCAGGATTACCAGCCAATGACAGATATGATGCAAGGTTTTCCACCATCAGAAGAAACCCGCGTTACGCTGGCCAATTGGCGCGAAAGTCCGTTCAGCTCGTGGGGGTTTTCCCACGTGCGTGAAATCCTGCCCACGGTCAATATTGCCAATGATCGTGAGAGAATCTGGCCGTTGAGCGTGGATCGTGAAGAGCTCGGCAGTTTGAAGATAACTGACAACCTAACCTTGAATGGCTATCTTGATGCCACATGGACCGATGGTTTCATCGTCATCTACAAGGGTAAAATTGTTTGTGAGGAATATCGCAACTCCTCGGATGCTGGCACACCGCACATATTGATGTCGGTATCAAAGTCCATGCTGGGGGTATTGGCAGGGATTCTTCAGGACAATGGCATGCTGGATGTCACGGCTCCCGTCACGCACTATCTGCCAGAAATGGAAACAACCGCCTGGAAAGGAGCAAGCGTACAAAACCTGCTGGATATGCGAGCTGGCATTGAGTTTTCAGAAGACTATACCGCAACAAGCGGTGCGATCATCGAGTACCGAAAATCAACCGGGTGGAATCCGCTATTGCCAGGCGAAACACCGTCTGACCTGCGTTCCTTTTTCCAGCAAATCAAAACGGCTGACGGGACCCATCAAGGCCGGTTTCACTATGTATCTCCCAATACGGACCTCATGGCGTGGGTCATCGAGCGCGCAACCAACACACGCTATGCAGATTTGATGTCGCAACATCTGTGGCAACCCATGGGTGCGGGCAACCCCGCCTATATCACCGTTGACCGCTTTGGAGCACCACGCTCAGCAGGGGGCATGTGCGTCACATTGCGTGACCTTGCCCGTGTCGGATTGTTGGTGGCAAATGGTGGCAAGCGCGGCACCCAACAGGTCATTCCGGCCAGCTGGATACATGATGTATTCAATAATGGCGATCCCAAAGCCTGGGAAGCTGGCGATTTTGCAAGCTATTTCCCTGGACGCGACATCCACTACCGCAACAAATGGTACATAGAGCGGGGTGATAGTCCAATGGCGTTTTGTGTCGGCATTCATGGCCAGAACATGTACGTTCTGCCCAACGAATATATCGTTATTGCCAAAACGTCATCTCGGCCAGGCCCACTGGATCCTGTAGTGACACAACTCAACCTGCATATGGTTGCAGCCCTGCGTCATCACTTCAAATAGCGCTATCTCGCTGGCTCCATGCTCATCAATGCCGCGTTGCCACCTGAGGCCGTAGTGTCAACAGAGACAACCCTCTCAGACGCAAACCGCATCAGATAATGCGGGCCACCTGCCTTGGGACCGGTGCCGGACAGGCCTTCGCCGCCAAATGGCTGAGAGCCTACCACGGCGCCGATCTGGTTGCGGTTGACGTACATGTTACCAACCCGCACTTGCCGCTGAATTTGGGCAATGGTGTCTTCAACGCGTGAGTGCACGCCCAGTGTCAATCCATAGCCAGTTGCATTCAGCGCCTGGCAGACCTGATCGAGCTTGTCCGCCTTGTAACGGATAACATGCAGGCAAGGACCGAACACCTCTTCTTCAAGCATCGACAATCTATCCAGCTCATAAATGGCCGGTGTCACGAATGTACCTGCCTTGCAGTCTGTCGGCATCGGAAGATCAATCAGGAGTTTGGCTTCACGAGCCATCCTTGCCTTGTGTGCGTTCAGTCGTTCACGCGCTTCTTCATCAATCACCGGGCCAACATCAGTTGCATAATCAAGAGGATCACCGATTTTCAGTTCGCTGGTTGCCCCTTTGAGCATGTCAATTGTGCGCTTGGCTGCATCTTCTTGCACAAACAGGATACGTGCTGCTGAACAGCGCTGGCCTGCACTGTCAAATGCCGACATGACAAGATCGCGCACTGCTTGTTCGGGCAAGGCGGATGAATCCACGATCATGGCATTCATGCCACCTGTTTCAGCAATCAGGGGCAATATTGCGCCACTGCGCGCAGCCAATGCCCGATTGATGATGTGAGCGGTTTGCGTTGAACCGGTGAAGGCAACTCCTCCCAGTTGAGCGTGTTTCAATATGGCTGAACCGATGCGCGCACCATCACCCGGCAACAGGCATAGAACATCTGCCGGCACGCCCGCCTGATGCAACAGCTTGACTGCCTCATATGCTATCAATGGTGTTTGCTCGGCAGGTTTGGCCAGAACTGCATTGCCCGCAGCAAGTGCAGCAGACATTTGCCCGGTAAATATGGCCAAAGGAAAATTCCATGGGGCAATACAGGCAAACACCCCTCGCCCACGCAAGGTCATTTCATTCTGCTCACCTGTAGGGCCTGGCATCACATCCGGCGACACGAACCTGGAGCGGGCTTCGCTTGCGTAATAACGCAGGAAATCAACTGCCTCACGCAAATCAGCCTGTGCATTATCAAGCGTCTTGCCAGCTTCCCGGATCAATAATGCGAACAATTTCGCTGCATTGGCCTCATAAAGATCAGCCGCCTTTTCCAGGCACTGGGCACGGTGCTCACCGCCAAGCGCGTCCCACCCATCTTGCGCACGTGCAGCATGGGTGATCGCAGCTTCAACCTGCCCGTCTGAAGCCTCGGCAATAGTGCCAACAACAACCGACCGATCATGTGGCGATGTTATCTGCCTTGGCTTTTCACCCACAATCTTGCCAGGCACTAGCGCCCTTGCTTCCACCGTTGATTTCAGATGCGCCTCTATTTCGGCAAGCAATGGCGTTCGTGTGCTGTCATTCCACAATGGAATGCCTGCCGAGTTACGACGCGGGCTGAAAATATCGGAAGGTGGCAAAATGCGTGGATGAGGTATCTGGGCTAGCTTGCGCACTGCATCCACCGGATCTTCAATAATCTCGTCAATCGGAGCTTCATCGTCAGCCAACCGATTTACAAACGATGTATTGGCGCCGTTTTCCAGCAATCGGCGTACAAGATACGCCAGCAAATCCTCATGGCTTCCAACAGGTGCATATATGCGGCACGGTTGTCCCATGCCGTCATTCGAGGTCACAGCATCATACAGCGCTTGCCCCATGCCATGCAGTCTCTGGAATTCAAACTCGCGATCATTGCCCGCCATGACGGACACGGCCGCGACGGTGTGAGCATTGTGTGTCGCAAACTGGGGATAGAAAACGTCCCTGTTGCGCAACATGTAACGCGCGCACGCCAGATAAGAGACATCAGTGGAAACCTTGCGGGTAAATAACGGAAAATCCTCAAACCCGGCAATTTGTGCCAGCTTGATCTCGGTATCCCAGTAAGCGCCTTTCACCAGCCGTACCGGAAACCGCCGTCCAGTTTTGCTTGCCAGTTCGGCCAACCATTCCAATACAGGCAAGGCACGGCGCGAATACGCTTGAACTGCTAGTCCCAAGCCATTCCAATTACATAGTTTTTTGTCTTCAGCTAATTTTCCAAACAGCTTTAATGACAGCTCCAGCCGGTCAACTTCCTCAGCATCGATCGTCAATGCAATGCCACCCGCTCTGGCTTGCTCACACAATCGCAGGATGTCCGGGTATAGTTCAGCCATGACACGGGCTTCATTGCGTGCCTCATAGCGGGGGTGCAACGCAGATAATTTCACCGAAATTGATGGTAATTCGTGGATCGGGCGATCCTGCTTGTCCGACCCTGCAATCGCAGCAATGGCGTTACTGTAGGATTGCCAATATTTTTTGGCATCGTCCATGGTGCGAGCGGCTTCGCCCAGCATGTCATATGAAAACCGGTAACCTTCCTTTTTCAACGGTCTGGAAACTTCCAGCGCCTCAGCAATGGTGCGACCAAGGACAAACTGTTTACCCATGATTTTCATGGCATGGCGCATTGCCTGGCGTACAACCGGCTCCCCGGATCGTTTAACAATGCGCGAAAAATAGCTGGACGGGTTGCTGACAGCATCAGCACCCAGTCCGACAAATTTACCCGTCAGCAACAGCCCCCAGGTAGATGCATTTACAAACAGGGAGTCTGAAGCTCCAACATGTTTTTCCCAGTCCTTGCCACCAATCTTGTCGGCAATCAGCTTGTCGGCAGTGTGATCATCGGGAATACGCAGCAAGGCCTCTGCCAGACACATGAGGACAACACCTTCCTGACTGGATAGCGAATATTCCTGCATGAACTCATCGACACCACCCTTTTGCTTTCTGCCCTTGCGCACCGCCTGAACCAGATCATGAGCCAGCCGTTGCGCCTTTTTGGCTGCTTCACCATCAAGCTCAGCCTGCAAGGCCAATTTTCGCACCAGTGCCGCTTCATCCGTAAACAGGTGCTCAGATAATTTGGTCATTGAGGGCAAGGAAGCAGAGTTCATGGTTGATACCTTTGAGATTGTTCGTTACCTAGATAAGTCAGACTTGATAGTCATACTTTCTAATTTTAGACATTTTTACAGTGGAATTTGCTACAATGACGTTGGATAATTACGATCTTAAAATTCTAGACATCCTTCAATCCGACGGGCGGGCCAGTGTCAGCGATATATCCCGCCGGATCAGTCTTTCCGTCACGCCTGTTGCCCAAAGGCTTCGCAGACTGGAAACAACCGGTCAAATCACAGGTTATCGAGCTATCGTATCACCTCGAATGCTTGGACTGGATTTGCTTGTATTCATTCAGGTCACGCTCAAGGAAACCGATGAGAAAACCTTGCAGGCTTTCAATCGCGCCATCAGCCTTGTAAGCCATATCCTGGAGTGTCACATGGTGGGTGGTGATTTCGATTATCTGGTCAAGGCCAGGGTCAGGGACATGTCTGAATATCGTAATCTGCTGGGTGGTGAAATTGGCTCCTTGCCAATGGTACAAGGCACCCATTCCTACTTCGTGATGGAGGAGGTAAAAGACAATGGCGCCCTGCCCTTGAAGCCGGTACGGTCTGCACTCAAAAAATGATAGCAATGTCGCCAACACTGCAACCGGATCAACGTGTATGACAGATCGTCTGAAAACTGTCCGAACCATAGAAGCTTTGCGCAGCAAGGTGAGTTATTGGCGTCGGCAGGAGTTACGCTGTGCCGTTGTGCCAACAATGGGTGCGCTCCATGCAGGTCATATACAACTTGTGGAACAAGGTTTGCGTGTTGCCGATCGTGTCGTCGTGACGATATTCGTCAACCCCACCCAGTTTGCACCAACCGAAGACCTTGATGCCTACCCACGCACTGAACGTGAGGACGTTGAAAAGTTGCGTAAAGCCGGAGCACACCTCGCATTTGTGCCAGCGCGTCAGGAGATGTATCCAGAAGGCGATAGCACGCAAGTTGTCATGAACGGTCCGGCAAAGGCAGGTTTGGAAGACAAATATCGCCCACACTTCTTCAATGGTGTCGCGACAATTGTGGCCAAGCTTTTGAATGCAGCCGGCTGTGATTATGCCATGTTTGGGGAGAAAGATTACCAGCAGCTGAAAGTGGTCAGCACCATGGCGCGCGATCTGTCCATCCCCACCAGCATCATTGGCGTTCCAACAGTTAGAGCTGATGATGGTTTGGCGCTGTCATCGCGCAATGCGTACCTTTCTGAAACAGAACGTGAGAAAGCACCATTTCTGCACCAGACACTCCAGCAACTTGCCAGCGATATCCGCAGCGGCAAGAATATTGCCCGATCATCAACCACAGCCAGAAAGCGGTTGATATCAGCCGGCTTCAAACCCGATTATGTTGAAGCACGTGCTGCAGAAACTCTTGCACCGGTGAAACTTACCGGAGAAACTGAAATTCGCATATTGGCGGCTGCATGGCTTGGCAAGACAAGGCTCATTGACAATATCGGCGTCTGATAATCGGAAGGACTTGAAATCCATGAACTCACTGATGACCATCTGGCTGGTTATGCGGGCCGTATCCTGGGCACTGATGGTCTTCATTCTGGTCTATGTGATCGGAGATGCCAGCCTTGCTGATACCGGACGCGCAATCATCTTCATGAAATGGGACCTGCTTGTGGCAAACCCTGTTGCGGCTGGTATTTGCGCTGCTATCTGGATCGCATGGGCGGTTGCCTCCTGGCGCTTCCTGTTCAGCAAATAAAGGCAAGACCAGCTCAGCCAAGCCTGATGGCTATAATAACCCCAGATCTGCAAGTTCATTGCGCATCTTTTCAGGCATTTCCTGATCTATAGACCCTTTGGCAATATCTTTAGGAGCGTCTTCGCCTTTCAGATAGCGCCACCCCTGAAAAGGCCTGCGCGAAACGGGTCTGACCGGCACAAGCTCGTCATCCATCACCAGGTTGCAGCGAGAAATGCCTTCATCATCTTCAAACTGCTCGATTGCCGTAATGCGCTGGCGCACAGCAATCATTCCCTTGATAACCCAGTAAATCGACCCACCTTCGACTATTTCATCAGCGCGTTTCGGGATCATTCGGGTGGTGTGCCAGATTTTTCCAACTGTTCGTTTGCGCATGGCTTGCCATTCAGCGAGTTCACTTATGTCGCTGACGCCAACGCATAATTTCAGGATATGCAAGCTCATGTCACCAACATCGGCACTCGCGAGCCTTGAGGCAATCCCGTTGCATCACCTTTGCACAGATTTCAAACTGTGAAGTAGGACGCATCGATTGCCTTAAGCTGCAGCAATGGCTCTGGATGAACTCCAATATTGTGCCGGATCATCAGGTCTGCCAGTGTGTTGCCATCAATCAATGTTATGCGCCGTGGAATAGCTTCAACAAATTTTTGAGCTGAATGTGGCAAGAAGCCGGTCGTGATGAAGACACCCTTGGGTGCCTTGTGGGCTTCCAGAGAGCCTGCAAAATCCCTGACTTCGGATATTGATACGGTGCTGGACTGCTTGTAGCGCTTGGCCTGCAAATAGAAAAAATCCAGTCCCAGCTCATCTTGATAAATCACACCATCCACCCCGCCATCGCGAGAACGGCCCAGCCTGCGGGACATGTCCGCACGCGTGCCGCCATATCCCATTGCCAGCAGCAAATCGATTGCCAATTCTTCAAAGAACTCGGGCTCCCGTGTCAAAACATATGCCAGAAGACTGTCTTTCAAACGTCTGTTGGCCAGGCGGAAACCTTCGCGTAAATCCTCATCTATCTGTGGCTGCGTAGCGATTGGCAGAAAATCTGACTGTGCTTCGGCTAATCCTGAATAACTAGCCTGTCTGGAGATCATTTCTATAGTATCAGTATTACCGTTGATTGAAACCTGTCCCTGTGCCGCCAGATATGCAACGGCCCAGCGCACATTATTGGCAAAGATGGTTTCACTGCCTGTTGCCAATGTGGCCAAGCGTGTTTCATCGGCAAGCTTCAGGTCTCTTGCGATCTCGTCCAGGAGGTCTGCAAATGGCAACTCGCCACCATTCAGTTCCAGAATGCGACACGCAGGGTTCATAAGTTCCCGATAGCCAGGTATATCCACTTACCCCCCCTCTCCAATCACCGTTATGGTGTGCCTATTTCTTTTCGTGAGGAATGATGGGAGCGTCAGCATCACGCCACGCTCCAAAGCCGCCAATCAGATTGTATACGGGTTTCAACCCCATTCTCTGGGCAATTTCAGTTGCCAGTGCAGAGCGCAAACCACCTGCGCACATGAAAATGAACGGCCTGTCCTCTGTGAAGATGTCCTTGTGGTAAGGGCTATCAGGCGCAATCCAGAATTCAACCATACCGCGAGGCACATGTTTGGAATCAGGCACCTTGCCATCGCGCCATAGCTCTCGCACATCTCGGATATCCACCAAAAGGGCATTTTCATTTTCTATCATGCCACGCGCTTGAGCTACGTTGATTTCCGTGATGGTTTTCTTGGCTTCGGCCAGCAATTGTTTAATTCCGATGGTGATTTCCTGCGGCATTCCCGACATTTCCTCATGGTTTGAAATTTTAGTCTTGAAATACAATCACCCTTCAACGTCCCTAAGGTCAAGTCAGAGTTTGCGCGGCAGATACTTCCAGCTCACAATTCCGCAAATGCATGCCCAGATTGCCAGCACAATGAACACGGACTGGACAGGCGCATAGATCAACAGGACCGAGAAAATCATGGTCGGTATTAACTCCGACGTATCCAGATAGGTCCTGTACACGCCAGTCATTTCGGCACGCTCATGCGGCCTTACTGAGCGAAGAAATGGTATTGAGCCCACACCGTCCACTGCAACAGCACCGATCGCAGCCCCCAACAGCAAGGCCGCAGCCAGCAATGGATGACTGGCACCTGCCAACCCTGCTCCAAACGAGAAGATTGCGATCACGAAGAACGCGACAGAAATAACCTTTCTCACTCCGGTGCGCTCAGACAGCTTGCCAAACAGAATGGCCAGAACCAGCATGGCATTGCCGGCAGAAACCAGCGTTCCTGCCATTTGCTTCTCCAATCCCGCCTGAACAATCAGGATGGGAGAGTAGACAAAAAAGATCACCCAGAAGCAGGACCGACCAAAGGCGATTAACCAGGCAAGGCGCAAGCGCGGTTGTTGAACAAACCTTCGCACCCCTTTGAGCGGGTTGATGGATTTGGTTTTTCCTGCTCGAATGGAAGTGTTATCCGACAAACGCAAATACCAGAACAACGCCAATAACACCAACGAGCAAAACGCCGTTAAGGCATGTGGCGCCCAGACACCATAACTGGTGTAGAGCCAGACGCCCAATGATGGACCAATGGTCCATGAAAACATCGCAAAAGTCATCCGCATGGGTTCAACTTTCACATAGTCTTCCTTGCGGATGTGGTCGAGGATGTAAAGGCTCGTTGTGACATTGAGACAGGCAGCACCAAACACGCGCAGGAACATCCCTATTGCCTGCCCTTCCACCGTGTAGCTCGCCATCGCTGCAGCCCCCAGGATCAAGCCAAACGCACCGAATGTGTAAACAAACCTGCGGGCTGTCGCATTGATGATGATTGGAATAATGAGAGTTCCGGCCAGCGAGCCTATGCCAACTATTGTATATATCTGCGAGACCTTGTGGCTTGATTGCAGCAGGTCATAAGCCTGCAACGCTATAACGGTCGCCACCAGAGCGCGGGCAAGCGACTCAATGACGAACAACAAGGTGAAGGCTGTTGCGGTGGGCTTTGGGGCTACGGGCAGCCAGATCGGATAGCGTGCAGAAAATGCCATTTCGCCGAGCCTTCAAAACACGTGTTTGCAAAGGCGCAGCAATACCCCAAGGATGATTGTTGCCGTGCCCTGCTACCGCAATACAACCACACTGGCTCTCAGCGCAACCTTTCGTTAGGCAAAACCATGTAATGTGCTTGGAGTTGTAATGTTGCGTTGGAGTGAGTAGCCGTCATGGGATCAAGTCTGTTTGGAAAACTAAAGGGTATGTTGTCTTCTCAAAAGACATCAGACATTAGCCGCACCGCCGCCTCAACGAGCACAATTTCTGATCTGTCTCGCATTGGTCTTGCCACCAAATCAACCGCTTCACCGATGGAAAACTCCAGCGTTGACAGCGCACCTTCTATTGATACGAGCGCTCCGGATGTCGTGTTGAGCCAGCAAACCAATACCTCTTTCAATGCATCGCCGGTTGGCGTCCAGTTTTTTGCTGAAGTTCCTCATCAGCAATGTGCCGAGGAGATTGTAAATGTCTCCAAGCGCGCCAATAATTGCCTCTCAGCAGTGGCCCAGCCGATTGGCGGTGATTTGTGGTCTGTCAGTATCACACTGAATATGACACCCGTCCCACAGGATATTCACACAGTTGAGTCAACCTTGCAGGCATGGACTGAAAAACTGGGGGGTTCTTCCAAGGGCTGGGGGCTTAGCCAAAATCAGGCAGCCTGATCCCCTATAAGCTTCAACGGGACAAATCTCTATTCGCTGACACAGCCTTTCAAGGTGTGATAACGTATGCTCATCGTCACAAGCATGAGCAAAAGCAACACCCCATGAACGAGACTGCTCCCAACAAATTGCCATGGCCACCCATGATCTATGGCGGGTTGGTTGTCCTGGGTTTGATTCTGCAAAATCAGCACCCTGTTGCTCTATCTGGCTCATGGGCCATGGCGGGATACGCCATCCTTGCAGCCGGATTGATACTGGATATCTGGGCCATGATGACCATGTTCAAGGCTCGCACCAATATCCTGCCCAATCGTGCAGCCGACAAGCTGGTCACGAACGGTCCATTTGCCCATATGCGAAACCCGATTTATGTCGGCAACACGATTGCAACGCTTGGTCTTGCTCTCGCCTTGCAAAATGGCTGGTTATTGTTGGCGGCACCTCTTGCCGGCGTACTTACCCATTATCTTGCGGTCAAACGTGAAGCGGCACATCTTGAAGCAAAGTTCGGCCAGTCGTGGCGTGACTATGCAGCGCGCGTCAAGGCGTGGTGGCTGATCTGATCCGACGACCTGATTGATCTCGTTTGCAACAAAGCGCACGCCTTACAACAGCCACACCGCTGCAAGCCCCAGAAACGCAAAGAACCCCACCACATCGGTTACAGTTGTAACGAACACGCCGGACGCAATTGCCGGATCTATTTCATAATGGTCCATGGCCAGCGGGATTAAAATACCGGCCATTGCAGCGGCCAGCATGTTGATCACCATGGCTGCTGCAATGACCAGGCCCAATTGATCAGAGCCAAACCACCACCAGGCAAAAACGCCCATGATGATGGCGAATGCGATACCGTTCAGAATGCCGACGGCCCCTTCACGCACAACAACGCGCATGGCATTCACGGGGCCGAGATTTCTTTGCGAAATGGCGCGTACAGCAACTGTCATGGTTTGTGTACCCGCATTTCCACCCATGGACGCCACGATCGGCATCAGGATCGCAAGAGCCACCATTTGCTCGATTGAAGCGTCGAACAGCGATATGACCCACGAGGCAAGAACTGCCGTTGCCAGATTGACGACCAGCCAGCCGAATCTGGAGCGGGTTGTAGACCATATCGTGTCGGTGATTTCTTCATCACCCACACCACCCAGGCGCAAGATGTCTTCGCTGGCTTCTTCCTGGATGACGTTCACAATGTCATCAATCGTGATTGAGCCGACGAGGCGCTGGTTTTCGTCAACGACTGCTGCAGAGCCCAGATGGTATTGCTCAAACTTGTAAGCCACGTCTTCCTGCTCGTCCTTCACGTTGAACACCACCTCATGTTCACGCATGATTTCAGACATTTGTTGCGAGCGAGGATGGCGCAGAACAAGAGACAACGGCACAAATCCAACCGTATGATACATGGCATCAACCACGTAAATCTCGATGAAGTCATCCGGCAATTCTTCTTCGTTGCGCATGTAGTCAATGGTCTGCCCAACAGACCAGAATGCCGGAACAGCCACAAAACTTGTCTGCATCAGACGACCGGCAGAATATTCAGGATATTCCAGCGCGCGCGTTAGGACAGTCCGGTCTTCACGAGAAACCTTGGAGAGGATCTCCTGCTGATCCTCTTCGTCCATATCCTCGATAAGATAGAGCGCGTCGTCGGTATCGAGTTTTCGAACGGCAGACGAGATGAATTGATTGGGCAGAGCTTCCATAAGCTCATCGCGCACTGACTCATCAAGCTCCGGCAGCACCTCATAGTCAAAGGTGCGGCCTTGCAGTTCGATGAAGTTTACGCGTTCGTCTGAGGGGAGAAACTCGATCAGGTCAGCAATGTCGGCGACATGCAGTTCCTTGAGAAGTTTGCGCAAGCCCCGGGAGTCGCCTTCCTGAATGGCAACCGCAACCTCACGCACAAAGTCGGCGCGCAGGGCACCGTCTTCATCGTGAATGCCGGGTTCTTCCAGCAGTTCGGCCATGCCATCCTCACAAACTGCAACAAATCAAAATGCTTAATAATCAACACATAACACGTGTAAGTTAGTCGGCAATGAAAATTCCCGGCTGTATGGCCCCAAGCTGCAAAAAAGGCGCGCTCCTACGCCAATCCGCCCACGAAGCCTTCAGTCTCGGCCTCACTGGACAAGGCAATGCGCACGCCGCCATGACACCCCCTGCCCTTGCACCGCAAACTGTCCTGCACTTCGTCCAGATATGCCCATTGCATTGCTTCTGCCATGAGCAGTTCATATGGTTTTTCATACCGCGTCAGACCACATTTTCTGCAGGTGACCTCAATGTGTTGTTCTGGCTCAAGGTCGCGCAATTGTAAATCAGTCAACCAGCTCACCAGAAATCCTCCGCCTTTGGAATGCGCGTATATGAAATCTTGCCACCCGCATATCCGCCTGGTGGCGGTGTCCATTCACCCATGCTGACCAGCGTCCGGCCATAGCGGGTATTCAGGCTATCAACCGCCTTGTTGACCTGTTCCCATTTTCGACGCTCGACATCATCATTGGTGAGCATGTCCAGCTGGCGCTCGCTGGCCGGGGTCAGGTCCATCAGTGTCACGCCCACGCGCATGATGCGGGTGCGCGGCGGCAACTCACCGCGGGCAATCACCCAGATATTTTCAAGGCACGTCAGACAGGCGTGATCATCATTGGCTATCGCAAGAGGCAAACTACGCGACCAGCCCGGCGCATCTTTCCTGCCAAGCCACAACAGTAACCGGCTGGCATAATATCCAGCACGCCTCATGCGCCGTGCCGCCTTGACCAGCAACAACCGCGAACAATCACGCGCATCGTTCATTGCGCGCCAGTCAGGCGGCAACACGCGGCCATGGCCGAACATGCCACGCTCTGTCTTTATCGCCTGCACATCATAACCGTGCAGCGCGTACCAGAGTTTTTCGCCGGTCACGCTATGCCACAGCTTGCGCATGTGCTTTGGGTTGGTGGTCCAGTATTCATGCATGGAGAAAATACCAGCCGCGATCAGGCGACGTTCCATGCGGTTGCCAATGCCGGGAATGTCCTCGAACGGAATGTCCAGCAAAGGGCCAGGCATCATGTGTGGATGCCAGATCGTTGTACCGTCAGGCTTGTCCTGTTTACCGGCAATCTTCGCCAGTTGCCGATTGGCCGCAAAGCCAATTGAACAGGTTATATATGGCCCGATATTGTCGCGAATACGCTTCTTGAGCTTGTGTGCCAGCGCTTCAGGTTCGGTAATGTCACGACCGACAAGGCGGCTGGTGAGTTCGTCGATGGATTTGACGGCATCCACAGGTATGACGGCACCAATCTCTGCCAGCAATGCATTGTGCGCGCGCCTGTAAAGGTCAGGGCTTTGCGGCACCAGTATCAGATCAGGGCATTTGGCCTTGGCTTCGGCCACGTTCATGATGTTGCTGCACCCCAGTGCCTTGGCTTCCTTGGAACAGGCAATCACACACGTATGATATGTGCCCTCAAACGGCACAACGCCTACCGGGCGACCGCGCAAGCGTGGCCTGGCCTGCTGTTCAACGGATGCAAAAAATCCATCAAAATCCAGGTACAATCGTTCTATGGTCTCGGGCTTGCGCATGTTCGCTCACGGTTTCTGGCAAACCGCAAAAGAACATTACAAGAACATTTGTGTCAATGGATAAAATCCTATTGGCGCGTTGGCGCGTTTTGGATCCACAATCAACATGAGGAGCATCTGACCCAGAGCAGCAAGGTGCACAGGCCATCTTGCAGGCTTTGCGCATAGATCTGATGTGATTTTATAGTTTGACTGGTGCGGCCGAGAAGACTCGAACTTCCACGGGTATTACCCCACAGCGACCTCAACGCTGCGCGTCTACCAATTCCGCCACGGCCGCAAATGTCCAAAGCTCAAGGTAGGCTGGAGGCTCGTGTAACAGTGCAGCATGCGCAAATCAAGCCCTCAAACGATGCGAGTTGGAACCTTGATCGCTTTGTCGTAAACAATGGTTCATGAACAGCACCAGAGATATCCTTTCCGAGCAAAAGTCCGAGACGGGTTTGGCGCCCGTTATGTGGAAAATTACGCCCGGTTTGACGCCCTACGAAGACGCAGTTTCCTTCATGGAAGCACGGGTGGCGCAAATCGCCGCTGGCAAGGCCCCTGAGATGGTGTGGCTGGTGGAACACCCTGCCCTTTATACCGCTGGGACTTCTGCAAACCCGGCAGACCTCACCGCTCCGGAACGGTTTCCTGTGCACAAGACCGGTCGTGGCGGACAGTACACTTATCACGGCCCCGGTCAGCGGGTTGCCTATGTCATGCTGGATCTGACCCGGCGAGGTCAGGACGTACGCCGCTTTGTGGCAGACCTTGAGAGCTGGCTGATCACGGCGCTGGACCAGTTCAATATCAAGGGTGAGCGGCGCGAAGACCGGGTTGGCGTCTGGGTGCGTCGCCCCGAAAAAGGCAAGGACATCGAGGACAAGATCGCAGCCATCGGCATCCGTGTGCGCAAATGGGTCACCTATCACGGCATCAGCATCAACGTGGAACCTGATCTTGAACACTTTTCAGGCATCGTGCCGTGTGGCGTGACACAGCACGGCGTGACCAGCCTGGTTGACCTTGGATTACCCGTTACGATGGAAGATGCAGACCTTGCGCTGAAACACGCATTCGAGCAGGTCTTCGGCCTTACTCAAACTCCATGATGACAGCATCAACCGCCAGGTTGGCCCCAACCTCAACATGGATAACCTGCACAACTCCATCGCGTTCGGCGCGCAGGATATTTTCCATCTTCATGGCCTCCACCACGGCAAGCTTCTCACCTGCCTTGATTTCCTGACCTTGCTTTACGTCGATGGACACCATCAGCCCTGGCATCGGGCACAGCAGCTTTTTAGATGTATCGGGCGGCAGTTTCACCGGCATCAGCTTCACAAGCTCTGCTTCGCGCGGTGTGTAAACATGCGCAGGAACTTCTGATCCTGCATGAGACAGCCGGAATCCGTTCATTTCAGTTCGCACCTGAACCGATACGGGCCGGCCATTGATACGGCCATGCCATACAAACTGGCCTGGTGCCCAATCCGTTTCAATAGCAGCCTCAATGCCCATTACATTCAGGCGGAACAGCTTGCCTTCACACCCGATAATTTCAGCATCAACCCACTGATCACCAAGCTTTACAGACCGCTTGGTTGAAAACTTCACTTCGCGACCACCCATCTGGCCGGAAATTTCGCGCTTGCGCTGATTGAGGACATGGTCACACACGACCGCGACCGTTGCCATGTTGAAAATGACACTGCTGGTCAGCTCAGCGCCCTTGAAACCATCGGGAAACTCATCTGCTATAAAACTTGTCGACAAATCACCAGACTGCCAGCGTGGATGCTCCATGATGGCGGATACAAACGGAATATTGTGCTGGATACCATCAACATAAAACGCATCAAGTGCGCGCGACATGGCAGCAATTGCTGACTTTCGATCAGCCGCATGGGTACACAGCTTGGCAATCATCGGATCGTAGAATATCGAAATCTCACCGCCTTCATACACGCCCGTGTCATTGCGCACCGTTATACCGGTCTCTGCGTCATGACTTTCTGCAGGCGGGCGATACCTGGTCAGACGTCCCGTCGATGGCAGGAAACTGCGATATGGGTCTTCTGCATAAACGCGGCTTTCAACAGCCCAGCCAGTCAGCTTTACATCCTTTTGGGCAATGCTCAGCTTTTCGCCATAGGCAGATCGGATCATCAGTTCCACAAGATCTATGCCGGTAATCAACTCGGTTACCGGATGTTCCACTTGAAGACGCGTGTTCATCTCCAGGAAATAAAACGATTTATCCTGCCCTGCGACAAACTCCACCGTGCCTGCCGTGTCATAATCCACTGCCTTGGCAAGAGCTACGGCCTGTGCGCCCATTTCTGCCCGGGTCTTTTCGTCCAGCAAGGGTGATGGCGCTTCTTCTATGACCTTCTGGTTCCGGCGCTGGATGGAGCACTCACGCTCACCCAGGTGGATGACATTGCCATGCTTGTCACCCATGACCTGAATTTCAATATGTCGCGGGTTGACGATAAACTTTTCGATGAACACACGATCATCGCCAAAGGAAGACTTTGCCTCGGACTTGGCGGAATTGAAGCCTTCTTCAACTTCACCTGCTGAATGGGCAATGCGCATGCCCTTGCCGCCACCGCCTGCTGATGCCTTGATCATGACCGGATAGCCGATATCGTCGGAAATCCTGACAGCTTCCTTCGCATCCATGATCTCGCCGAGATACCCCGGCACAGTGTTTACTTTGGCAGCATTGGCGAATTTCTTGGATTCAATCTTGTCGCCCATTGCCTCAATGGCCCTGGGGTTCGGCCCGATGAACACAATGCCTGCCTTTTTCAATGCGTGGGCAAATTTTGCATTCTCTGACAAAAAGCCATAACCGGGGTGGACAGCTTCTGCTCCTGTTGCCTTGCAGGCATCAATAATCTTGTCGATAACCAGGTAACTTTCAGATGCCGCAGACGGGCCAATGTGCACCGCCTCGTCAGCCATCTCTACATGCATGGCGCGTGCGTCTGCATCGGAATAGACCGCAACCGTGGCAATGCCCATGCGCCTGGCAGTTTTCATGACCCGGCAGGCAATTTCACCCCGGTTTGCAATCAGTATTTTTTTGAACATCTAAAGCCCTTGCACCCACAAAATATCTCAAACTGTTCTAGCGGGGAAAATCACTGCGGTAAACTAGACAAAAAGATCAAATCAAATATCGCATTCAATTGCTGGAACGCAGTCAAAATTGTTGACGCGAACCGAATTCCAGATCACACCACCCGCCATGACACAGACACAACGCCCACATGTCCCGACTATTGGCCTGATCTCACTCGGTTGCCCCAAGGCACTGGTGGATTCTGAACGCATCCTGACCCAGCTCAGGGCCGAAGGCTATGTCATCTCGCCCAATTACGAAGGTGCCGATGCGGTCATCGTGAATACATGCGGATTTCTGGATTCAGCCAAGGCAGAATCCCTCAGTGCCATTGGTGAAGCGATCAAGGAAAACGGCAAGGTCATCGTCACCGGTTGCATGGGCAAGGATGCCGAGACCATCCAGAAAGCCCACCCGCAGGTGCTTGCCATTACCTGACCACAGCAATATGAAGCCGTTGTTGGGGCCGTCCATGATGCTGTACCGCCGGCTCATGATCCAAAGTTTGATCTTGTACCGGACCAGGGCTTACGCCTGACACCAAAGCACTATGCCTATCTGAAAATTTCCGAAGGCTGCAACAATCGTTGTTCCTTCTGCATCATCCCGTCCTTGCGTGGTGATCTGGTTTCGCGGCCCATGGCATCAGTGCTGTTCGAGGCAGAGCGACTGGTAAAGGCCGGAACGCGTGAATTACTGGTCATTTCCCAGGACACCTCCGCCTATGGCATGGACATCAAATATGCCACGAGCAAATATCGCGGCCGCGAAGTGCGGGCAAAGTTCATTGATATGGCGCGCGAATTGGGTGATCTGGGTGCATGGGTTCGCCTGCACTATGTCTATCCCTACCCGCATGTGGACGATGTGATTGAGCTGATGGCAGAAGGCAAGATCTTGCCGTATCTCGACATTCCGTTTCAGCACGCCTCACCAAATGTCCTGAAAAACATGCGCCGTCCTGCCAACCAGGAAAAAGTTCTGGAGCGTATTCATTCCTGGCGACGCACCTGCCCGGACCTTGCCATCCGGTCAACCTTCATTGTCGGCTTTCCTGGTGAAACCGAGCAGGACTTCCAGTATCTTCTGGACTGGATGCGGGAGGCGAAAATCGAGCGCGCTGGATGCTTCAAGTATGAACACGTTGATGGTGCAAAGGCCAATGACTTGCCAGACGCGGTCCCGGCTGAAGTCATGCAGGAGCGCTGGGAGCGCTTCATGGAAGCACAATCGGCCATATCCAGCGAAATCATGATCTCCAAGGTTGGGCGCGAAATTGATGTCCTGATTGATGAGGTGGATAGCGAAGAAGGCGAAGCCATTGGGCGCTCTGTCTGGGATGCACCGGAAATTGATGGCAACGTGTTTTTACCCAACGAGCCTGACCTGAAACCAGGAGACATGGTCCGCGCCAGAATTGTGGATGCTGAAGAGTATGATTTGGTGGCCGAACTGATATAATCTCAGCTCATGACCCTTGATGAATATAATGACTTTTGCTCAAAACTAACCGCCACAACGCATGTCGTCCAGTGGGGTGGCGCCCATGTCTGGAAAGTTGGCGGCAAGGTTTTTGCCATTGCGGGCTGGAACAAGGGTCAGGGCTTTGCTGTCAGCTTCAAGGTGTCAGAGCTGTCATATGACATATTGCGCGAACAACCCGGCTTGCGCCCTGCTCCCTACCTTGCCTCGCGCGGCATGAAATGGATCCAGCATTATGACTTGCCAGGTCTCGATGATGCAGGTTTGCGCGAATACATCGCGCAGTCACACATCATCGTTGCTCGTGGCCTCAGCAAAAAACTTCAACGAGAGTTAGGGGTTGGAGAGTTTTCCTCATGCCCCTAATTGGCGGCGCGCACAATCTTGTCTTCGGTTTCGCGCATGATTTTATCGTATTGCTGAAGCTGGGTTGGTGTCAGCACCTTTGCGAGATCATTGCGTTCCTGCCTCGCGGCTGCCTGAAGGGGACCACTTGCATCAATCAACTTGGACATTTTGGGCTTGGCAGACTTGTTAATCCCGAACTTCCGGAAAATGGCGTTAAAACGCTTGTTTGAAGCACTAATGATGCGGTTGACTTTACTGCGTTGACTGGCGGTCATCTTGATCTTGCGTTCAAAGCCTGAATCATAAATCGAGGCTTGGGCAGGACTGACCAAACCAACCGTTGTCGCACCAATCGCAATCGACGCGGACAGCATCACTGAAAACATAATATTACGGCAGATAGTCTTACCAACCATATCACCTTACCCTTGTAGAAGAATCAGGACCGCCCTGATGTTCAAAAGACCATCAGGGGGTATGGCAGGTCAAATCACACTGCACTTCAATGTGCAGTATTTGTTGATGTGTGTCTTTCTTGCATCAGGTATCGCAAGGTCAGGCAACACGGTCCAACAATGGTTGCAAGACTGGGTGAACCTCCGGTGCTTCTGCCTTGATGAAGGCAAGCAGGGCATTTTCAGCCTCATGCAGATCACCATCACGATTGATCCGGTCAACCAGCCAGAGGGCTTCATCTTCAGTGATAACTTCTGATTTAGCAGTATCTGCCACCAACTTGTTGTGACGCTCCACGGCCATGGATTCGGGGTTTGCGGTTATGTCCTTCCAGTTGCCGTCTACCATGCCGCGCAAACCACTGGACATCGCGCCAAACAACATGCCGACAACTCCGGCTGGTTCCTTGTCCAGCCACTCTTCACGGCGCAGCATTTCCTCTCGGCCCGGTGCTGTACGCACCCTTGCAGCCATCAGATAATTGGCAATTGCATTCACGAACAATTCACGCCAGGACGGATGATTGTCGGTAGAAGTAACCGCATCGTTCATGTCAAAAAGCATATCTGCTTCAGCTTTGGAGATAGCAGCGCCATCTGTTCCGGCGCTCGCATAGAGGATACGCCGCAACAAATCGACTTCCACTTCACCAATTTGGCCAGGTCGCAAGGTTCTGCCGCATCCCGCAATGCCGTCGCCTTCAAGCACAGCTGCGCGAACCTGATCCACGGCAAAGCGCTCCAATGATACCGGTATTTGACGAGCAACTTCCATTACCCGTACCAGCAACTCAAGCTCAGTACCGGTTTTCACTTTACCTGATGCTGATATCATTGCGATCAGCCAGGAAGCATTTTCCTCGCTGACATAACCAGACGGTTTTTCCTGGTGAACACAATAGTCGCAAATGGCTTCGATGAAGAACTGAGGCCATGCGTTACATTTCCCATCGGCAATATCGTTCAGTTTGAACAGTGCCTCGGCTTCAGCCTGGTCAATCCGGTCCACGCGGTAGTCATTACCAAAAATGGCTTCACGTAGTGACAGGACTTCACTGTCACTGACCATACCGTCGTCAGCCATTTTCTGAATTTTGGTCAAAAGGTTCATGCTAAATCCTCCCCTTTCAATGTGCTTACTGGTCGCGAAAGGTAAGGGATTTGCGTTTAGATTTGCCTAACGACAATATTCAGCGCGTTGAAAGGCTGGCAATCACGGTCTGCGCGCGACCATGTCAATTTCCACCAGTGCGTTTACGGCAAGCCCGGTTACACCAACACATGTGCGAGCGGGCAGCTTGCCTTCGGCAAAATAAGCTCGGTAGGTGGTGTTCATACGCTCATAATCACGTTCGAATTCAGTCAGGTAAACCCTTGCCTGAACAACATTTTCAAGTTTCAGCCCCATGCCTTCAAGCACGATAATGAGGTTGTCCATGACACGGCGGGTTTGCGCCTCAACACCTTCCGCCAGCGGCGCATCTTCGTTGCCGGGCACAGTTGGCATTTGACCGGTGATGAACACCCAGCCGTCAATCTCTACGGCATGGTTGAAGGGAGCAACCGGCCTCGGCGCTCCAGGGATCATGTGATGTGATGGCAAACCCATGTCCAGAAACCTCCTTCATTACTGTCGCGGTACACTCAAAGCGGAATGTTGTCGTGCTTCTTCCAGGGGTTTTCCACCTGCTTGTTGCGCAGCATGTTGAGCGCGCGTGATATCCGCTTGCGTGTTGTATTCGGCATGATCACTTCGTCAATATAGCCGCGTTCTGCCGCCACAAAGGGATTTGCAAAACGGTTCTCATAATCCTTGGTGCGTTGGGCAATCTTGTCCTTGTCGGCAAGCTCCGCGCGGTAAATGATCTCAGCCGCCCCTTTCGCTCCCATCACGGCAACTTCCGCGGTTGGCCAGGCATAGTTCACATCACCGCGAATATGCTTTGAACTCATCACCACATACGCACCGCCATACCCTTTGCGGGTAATCACCGTCACTTTCGGCACTGTGGCTTCAGCATAGGCATACAGAAGCTTGGCGCCATGCTTGATCAATCCGCCATATTCCTGCGCAGTCCCCGGCAGAAAGCCCGGCACGTCCACAAAGGTCACCAGCGGAATATTGAAACAATCGCAAAACCGCACAAAACGCGCTGCCTTGCGGCTGGCATCACTGTCCAGAACACCGGCAAGCACCATGGGTTGATTGGCGATGATGCCAATTGTGCGCCCTTCTATGCGCCCGAATCCCGTAACAATGTTCTTGGCATGGGCTTCCTGTATTTCAAAGAAGTCACCTTCATCCACGGTCTTGTTGATCAGTTCCTTGATGTCATATGGCTGGTTTGGATTGGCCGGAATGAGCGTATCCAGCGAGCGATCAATGCGTTCGCCATCATCCTTGCTTGGCACAAAAGGTGCCTCTTCAAGGTTTGACGATGGCAGAAAATCTATCAGCCTGCGCATTTGCAGCAAGGCTTCAACATCGTTTTCATAGCCCTTGTCTGCAACGGATGATTTAACAGCATGAACCGACGCACCGCCCAGCTCTTCTGCTGTTACGGTTTCATTGGTCACCGTCTTCACCACATCAGGGCCGGTCACGAACATGTAGCTCGTGTCCTTGACCATGAAAATGAAGTCGGTCATTGCAGGGGAATATACATCGCCGCCTGCACACGGCCCCATGATGAGAGAAATCTGCGGGATAACGCCGGATGCCAGCACATTACGCTGGAACACTTCGCCATAACCACCAAGTGCCGCAACACCTTCCTGTATTCGCGCACCACCTGCATCAAACAACCCGATGATCGGCGCACGGTTCTGGAGCGCCATATCCTGTATTTTTGTGATCTTGCGGGCATGGGCTTCTGATAACGAGCCCCCAAAGACCGTAAAGTCCTTGGCAAACAGATAGACCGTGCGGCCATTGACAGTGCCCCACCCGGTTACAACACCGTCACCGGGGTATCTGGTTTTCTCCATGCCAAAGTCAGTGCAGCGATGTTCGACAAACATGTCAAACTCTTCAAACGAACCTTCATCCAGCAAAAGATCAATGCGCTCACGTGCCGTCAGTTTGCCGCGCGTGTGCTGGGCGTCGATGCGCTTCTGTCCGCCGCCAAGACGTGCTTCATCGCGCCGCGTTTGAAGCTGTTCCAGAATATCCTGCATATGATTTGGTTCCCTGCCCTGTAGATGGCCTTCTTTGTATATTGCGTGTTCTATCACGAGAGACGCAAGCTGCAAGTGCGACGTTTGGGTGGCAACAAACGAAAAGCTGCAAGCCTTGCATCAAAACCCCAATCACCCCTTTTCAGCACATTCCCAGAAACGCCATCGTCGCATCAAAGTCCAGTTTGCGGACCCGGCGGCGTTCTTCTGCCTCATAGTCGCTGCCCCATTGTTCAATTTGCCAGTCCTCATCACAATGTGCCGCAGCCCAAGCTTGCTCTCCAGACAATCTATCTGTGGCAGTCATGTATGCAATCAAGGCCGATCCGGTCAGCGTGGTCAGATTATGGATTGCAGTGAGGCGAAATTCATTCTCGCCTTCCAACGCCGTAGACAAGGCATCAAGCGAGGCGTCAGACTGATCAGCGTGAATGATCCCTTCAATGCACAGAAATCTTGCCCCATGTGCTTCATGAAACAGGTCCAGCACCTTGTCCCAATGTGCCATCTGACGCTCCACCAGAGGTGTTGGCCCGGCAGCGCGATAGCAAACCAGATCAGAACCGGCGAAATCACGAATTTCAGCAATAATCCTTGCCTCATCTCCCAGCACACGATCAACAGCCGTGTTGGCCAACCGCGTTATGATCATGGTTGCCGGGTTGATGTGGGTTTCCTGTTGCTCCCATTCAGCAGCAATTGCTTCAGCCAAGCTGCGAGAGGGAACGGAAAATGCCCTTTTCAGTGGGGTTTTTACCACTCGCCCATCAAGGCGAATGTCATAGCCGGTTTCAGCCTCACCCACTGAAACTGCCTTGTAAAACCGTTTGGGCAAATTGCGGTCAAACCTGGCGGTCAACAGGCGTGTAGCTTTTTCATCTTCTGTTTCAGTCATTCAGGTTGCAAACCATTTCTCAACAGTTTCTTCCATCTCATTGTAATGATTTAATATATAATGAGCGCCAGAAGATTTTATATACTCAACCGGATGATATCCCCATGAGACCCCGATGGCACCAACGCCAGCGCTGCGAGCCATTGTCATGTCATAGCTGGTATCACCAACCATCACTGTGCGATCTACGCGCGCACCTGTCTCGGCGATTGCCTGCAGGATCATCGCAGGATCAGGTTTTGAGGGTGCATCATCTGCCGTTTGTATGGACTGGAAATAGCCTTTCAAGCCTTCGCGCTCGATCATGGCGCGAACGCCGCGTTGCGATTTGCCTGTGGCAATGGCCATGACTACATCATCCATGGCGTGATAACGGTCCAGAACCTCACGACAACCCTCATATAGCGGCTCTTCGTGCAACTGGCTCAAACGGGATTGCTTGAATGTGTCCTTGTAGGCTTCTGCAAGCTTGCGGTGGGTGGCGTCATCAAGATCAGGCATCATGTCTTGCATGGCTTCGATGAGCGACAACCCAACGATGGACATCGTTGCTTCGCGTCCGGGCCAAGGCACGCCTACGGTTTCATAGGCCGTTTTCATCGAGTGAACGATGCCATGCTGGCTGTCCACCAGCGTTCCGTCACAATCAAAAATAATCAGCTTCAAACTTGATCCTCGTCGCTTCCTGCTTCGGGAATGTCATATTGCTCAGGGTTAAAGCCACATGTCAGCATGCTTTCACGCATATGAGCTGGTACTGGCGCTGTTACGTCCACCACCCCTCCCTTTGGATGGGGAAATGTTACGCGGCGCGCATGAAGGTGCAGTTTGCGAGCAAGTCCTTCATCCTTTTCCTCGCCGCTGCCATCAAGCTCCAGATGGCCGTATTTCGGGTCCCCAATAATCGGATGTCCGATCATCTGCATGTGCACACGCAACTGGTGCTGACGCCCGGTCACTGGCTTCAACGATACCCAGGCGACTGATGGTTGCGCCTTGTCGATCACAGCATAATGCGTCATGGCCTTTTGCGCACCATCCACCTTCATCGACCTGGCAACCTGAACCTTCTCTTCCCCGGGCCCGCCTGCCTTTATTAGCGGTTTGTCAATCAGGCCCTGCTCCGGTTTTGGCACACCGGATACGAGCGCCCAATAAATCTTGCGCACGGAACGGGTCTGAAACAGCTTTGACAAGGCTGATGCCATCGACCGTGTCTTGGCAATGACCAGGATGCCGGATGTATCACGGTCCAGCCGGTGGACCAAACGTGGCCGATCATATAATTCGGCTCCCAGCCCCATCAGAAAAGCATCAACATGCTTGGTGGTTTTTGAACCGCCTTGCACGGCAAGTCCTGCAGGTTTGTTGAGTACATAGAGATGCTTGTCTTCAAACAGCACCATGGATTGAAACAAAGCCCTGTCATGCGCGCTCAAGGGCTTTGGTTTTGGTGGTTCACCATTTTCAGGTGCAGGTTCAAGACTGACCGGTGGCACGCGAACGCTCTGGCCCTTTTCAAGCCGTGCATTGGCCTTGACCCGCCCTCCGTCAACCCGCACTTGTCCCGTTCGCAAAAGTTTTGACAGCCTGGTGTGATTGATTGCCGGATAGTGCAACTTGAACCAACGGTCCAGCCGCATGCCGTCCTCATCGCCATTGACGTAAACTTGCTGAACTGCGCTCATGCCCATACCGCCCTTATCAACCACAATCCTGCAAACACCGCCACAAGTGACAGCGCGACTGACCCTCCGGCATATCCAAGTGCCAGACCATAATCCTTGCGCTCAACCAGATTGGCGAAATCCAGTGAGAATGCAGAAAATGTGGTGAAACCACCAAGGATCCCTGTTGTCAGGAAGACCCGCATTTCCTGGGATGTGTTCCAGGCATGTGCCATCAGGCCAATCAACAGGCCCATTGCCAATGAACCCGCCACATTGACAATCAGTGTTGCCCAGGGAAACCCGGTTCCGAAAAACCTGGGCGCGGTGAGATTGACACCATAACGTGCCGCTGCCCCTATTGCCCCGCCCAATGCTGCATATAAAAACATGTTCATAATGGCAGGGTATATCTGTGCATTCACCCAACCGCAACAATCCTCTGGACGGTTGCCGTCTTGCATGTAAAAACCCTTCACATGAACTGGCACAAGAAACCGCGCGACAGCTATCATCACGGCAATCTTCGTGAAGCCTTGATCAACGCTGCCCTGGAGCTTATTGGCTCCAAGGGTACTGGCGGCTTCACCTTTGCGGAAGCTGCCCGTCATGCCGGTGTCAGTGCCGCCGCACCTTACCGCCACTATAAAGATCGCGATGCGCTGTTGGCAGATGTGGCGCGCGAAGGCTTCGAAGCATTCGGCAAGGTCATGCAAAAGGCATCCAGTAGCGCAAAGGGCAGTGCCTTGACGGAAATGGGCAAATCTTATCTGAAATTTGCACATGACAATCCGGCTTATTATTCGGCAATGTTCGAGTCCGGACTTGATTTCTCCACCTACCCTGACTTGCGCAAGGCAGCTGACGCCACACTTAACGGCTTGCGAAATGTGGTCGAAGAAATGATTGAGAAGATGCCAGAAGCCAAGCGCCCGCCTGCCACCATGGTCACGTTGCACATCTGGGCAATCAGCCATGGCGTTGCGTCCTTGTTCGGTCGCGGTGACGGTGCAGCCTATAAACAGGCAATTTCCGCCGAAGACTTACTGGAGAGCCAGATGCTGATCTATCTGGATGGGCTGGGCATCAAACGCTGACATCTCTGTCCGGCGACGGATTTAGCACAACCTGTTCGTC
>JBAUGO010000066.1:0-3559 GCA_049679775.1 Anderseniella sp. | reverse complement strand
CTTTTTGGATGTCGTCATCAAGGCTGAACAGAATGTCATCCTTGTTGACCTCAGCTCCAGATTGAAAACCAACGTCAACAATCGTTCCGTCTGCCTGTGTTTTAATATCAACTGAGCGAAAGGGCCTTGTTGATCCAACAGCATCCAGTGTTTGCACTATTGTACGCTTCTCAACCTGCACCGCTTCTACAGATGTTGGCCGGTTTCCGCCGGGTTTACCAGCACCAGGACCGGGACGACCTGCTTGTTCCTGCTTGCCCGCATTAGGTGCGGTTGCAGCGTTGCTGGATTTCCAATAGCCATAGCCTGCGTACCCGCCATATGCGAGCGCACTCAGGACGATCAGAACAATAATCTGTCTCAGGATCGACATTTGACCTATTCGCCTAGAAGCAAAACTACGAGTAAGGACGCGAAAATCAGGATATTTCCGTCGTTTAATTACATCACCTTATTACGATATAGGACGAAAAGAGGATGACAACCAGTCTCAACTCAAAAACGTGAAGGGGGCGGAACGATTTCCACCCCCAACTTAATTGTGAACGAATGTTCTATCAGGCAGCAGATTCATCCCAGCCTGTGATTGCCTTGACCTCAAGAAAATCCTCAAGACCCCAGTCACCGCCTTCACGACCGTTACCTGACATTTTGTAACCGCCGAAAGGGCTACCGCCGGGACGCAATGCACCGTTCAACAATACCATGCCAGCGCGCAATTCACGCGCCACTTTTTGCGCCCGTGCCTGATCGCCAGATTGTACATAAGCGGCCAATCCATAAGGCGTATCATTGGCAATCTCTATCGCTTCTTCCTCTGTATCGAACGGAATCATGGACAATACAGGTCCGAAAATTTCCTCACGCGCGATTGTCATGTCATTGTTTACATCGGCAAAAACGGTTGGACGCGCATAATAACCGCGGTTCAAACCATCAGGGCGACCAACACCGCCAGCGACGAGGCGTGCACCTTCATCAACACCTTTTTGGATGAGCGCCTGGACCTTGTCGAACTGCATTTGGGAAATCAACGGACCAATGTGATTGCCTTCTTCAGATGGGTCACCGACCTTGCAATTATTGGCAGCATCAGCAGCTATTTCCACCGCCTGATCATATACCGAACGCTCTACCAACATGCGCGTGGGCGCATTACAGGACTGGCCGGTATTATTCATGACATGAAGAGTGCCACGCTTTACAGCCTTTGGAATATCTGCATCGGCAAATACGATATTGGGAGATTTTCCACCCAGTTCCAGTGTAACACGCTTGACTGTTTCGGCAGCGGCTTTTTGCACGGCAATGCCGGCACGCGTAGAGCCGGTAAAGGACATCATGGCGATACCTGGATGGCGTGACATTGCCTCACCAACGGACGGGCCGTCACCATTGACCAGATTGAAAACACCAGCCGGGAAGCCTGCTTCATCCATGATTTCCGCAAAAACAATACCTGACAATGGAGATATTTCCGATGGCTTCAAAATACAGGTGCAGCCAGCAGCAACCGCAGGCACTACCTTGAGCGCGATCTGGTTCATTGGCCAGTTCCAAGGTGTGATCAATCCACAAACACCAATTGGCTCATGAGCTATATGCTCGCTTGTCATTTTTTCATGTAAAGGAGCATCAAACTGATAGTTCTTGAGGGTGCGAATGAACGACTTGATATGACCCGCACCTGCACCTACCTGCTGTTGAGTGGACATGGTGATGGGCGCACCCACCTCCATGGAGATGGCCTTGGCCATATCGCCAGCACGGCGCTCGTACGCAGCCAGAAGCTTTTCCAGATATTCAACGCGCTCTTCACGTGTGGTCTTGCTCCAGGTTTTGAACGCTTTGCTGGCGGCAGCAACGGCAGCGTCAACATCCGTGGCCGAACCAAGTGAAATCACTGCAAAAGCTGTTTCGTCAGCCGGGTTAATCACATCAAAATCATTGGCCTTTGCGGGTGCAACCCACTTGCCATCGATATAGAATTCAGTCTTGCGCAGCATCAGGCAGCCTCATTGATAGGTTTGTTGAAGTTTTGGAAATTCTTGGCTGGAACCTAAAGCCACCAGATAAAACTTACAAGCCCCGCCACTAGCAGCAGTCTTGCAATTTGTTGCATGAGATCATGGTTTGCCTGTCAAATATATGCGACCGAGCTTCAGCCAGTGGAGAAGTCCACTTAGCCGTGAAGCCTTACCAACCGAGCGATCCTGGTTAAGGCTCAAGCCCGGATCTTGTTTTACATCATACATCTGATTGACCCGTGCCAACAGTTCGCGTTGTCTGTCATACATATGGACTATCGGGCTGGGTTTACTGTTCCCACACCTGATTTTGCCATCGCTATCCATATGTATTGACGCATCGCGATAAATATTTGCGACAACTTCATGGTTGGGCATAACAATGCACTCACCAGCAAGGCTGTCGTGGGCTATAACATTGGTCGAAATATTATCGAGACCTGTCGTGTGCTTGGTCCACTCAGAGGTTTTCAATGCTATATCAAGTTTTGCCCTGCACATCCTTTCAATGCCAGCCGGAGTTCCCGCTATTACACCCCCATTGACAATCGGTTTTCCGATAAGGCGTTGACGCATGAGACCTGGCAGCATGGCCCAAGCCCACCTTCCATTTGTCGTGCCAAGTGTCCAGCTGGCTGTGGAATCATTCTCACTGAAAAAACTCAGTTCGACCTGCGGTAAATCCTTAAACGGGTCTGCCTGAAAAACAATATCGCGGCTATCAACCAGAAGAAGCCTGTCCACATTCGCGGGCAAGGATGCCAAAATTTCCAGGTAATACTGTATCCGCGCCAAAGCTGGATATGGACGGTAGCCAACAGTCTTTTTCACAGGGTAGATCGAGACATCATATTCGGCAAAAGCCTGCTCTAGGTCATTGCTTTCATTTGCTACAATGATCAGGTGCGCATCCGTGTATTTGCGCAAGGAAAGCACCAGAGGCTTGAGCAAGTCGGCCGGATATCCGGTAGCAACTGTGATAATGCAGTTTCTGCTGCCGGAGGCACCCAGCCCAAGCGACAAGCGTTGAGGCTGGCCAGCGCAAGCTGCCCACTGAGCAAAATCGATAGGTGGGTCCGTCCGTGACACCAAAAGAGACTCCCATCCCCCGATGGCTGAAACGCTTTTTAAATTAATGACGGCTATGGCGTCAACCGACATAACGCATCCCTTGCCATTGCTGATTGACAATACCAGCCGTCAGGATTCAATGATAAGGAAAGGAAGATAACAGGAGATTTATTGTGCCCTCAAGCTTGTCACATTCTCAAATCGCGCAATACCATCGTGATGGCTTCCTCTTTCCGCTGTCAGTTATGGACAGACTCAACGCTGCTTCATACCGCAAGCTGATAGAGGACATGGAAGCTGCATACCCTGACGGCTCCCTGGCGCAGTCCCTTAACAGCTATTTCCGGGTCAATGCCCATGTTGTTATCCCATTCATGGCCGATATCGCTCGCACACCTGCCATCCTGGATGCTGTTCAGTCCATTCTGGGGCCGGATCTGCTTGTATGGTCAGCAGAGCTT
>JBAUGO010000065.1:0-16685 GCA_049679775.1 Anderseniella sp. | reverse complement strand
CTTGAAATCAACCTCGCCGATATCATTGTGGATCAGGCCGATCAATTCATCATCAGCTTTGGCAATCCAGCTCGACAGTTTGGTGAAAAGACGGTCAGACATTTCAGCCGCCGCCGCACGCGTATATGTCAGGCACAGGATGCGTTCAGGCTGCACATCGCGCAACAATAGTCGCACAATGCGGGCCACCAGTACGTGGGTTTTGCCAGCCCCCGCATTGGCAGGCACAAAGGCTGAGACGTCTGGCAGGGATGCCTGCCTTTGCAACTCAATCGCGGCCTTCAGTTGAGGATTATTTTTCATTCGCCCTCATCTTCTGCGGCGCTGTCATCTACACCCAAACCCCACTCGCGCCAGCGCGAAAGGTGGTCATAATCACTCTTGCGCTTCCATGCCTCTTGACCGGCTTTGGCAGGAAAGCCCTGCGATGTTTCAAGATAACCAGAGACCAGCTTTTGAGCGCCTTCTGCGGCATGCTCAATCTCTTCAGCAATATCCATTTTTGCACTGCCAGAGTTCATCTCGCCTGGTGGGTCACCACCTGAGAGATGGATATAGGCCAGCGACTTCACCTGCGATGGAGAGACGCGCTCAAAACCACCCGACTGTGCAATCCATCCTTCCAGAAAGAGTTGCGGCTTATATCCTTTGGTGGCGTGACCCTGAAGCTTGGCGCCTCCGGTCTTGTAATCAATGATCCGCAATTGGCCGTCATCCAGTTGATCTATGCGATCTGCCCGCGCGGTGATCGTGATCAACTGGTCATTATGGCGGAAGCTGACCGAGCCTTCGCTTTCGACAATCTGGGCCAGCACGTCATGCCGCAGGTCTTTTTCAAGTTCGCAAAACCAGTCTGTCATGCGGAATATCTGCGGCAGCCACAAAGCCCGCAAGGCGGGGTCATGCACTTGCTTGCTGGTTATCGTGATTGCACTGTTGCGCAATATCTCGCCTGCATTATCCGGGAAAGGACCGGGATAGGCTCGGGTGAAGTTTTCCAGAATGCTATGTACAAGTTGACCTCTCTCTGCAGCACCTGGTGCACGATCAAGAGCATCGAGTGGCTTGAGCTTCAAGATGGCATTTGCATAAACCTGGTATGGGTCACGTTGCAGCTTCTCGATTCTGGAGACAGAGTAGCGTCGAGGGCGAGCTTCAATCGGTGGCAATGGGCATGGTGGCTTTGCTGCTGCCGGTTTTTGATCGTCTGTCAGGTCCTTGTGCCAATCCAGGCCAAGCGCCCAACCGCCCCAGTTCTCGCCATGCCTGGGTGTTATTGTATCGGGTAATCCTGCTGCTTCCAGCACAGCTTTTAGTCGTCGCAACCAGCGTGAAGGAATGGCTGGTGTTCCGCCAATTTTTCGCGCCCATGTCATGAAGACGCGATTGGCGCCAAGTCCTTGCACAAAATCATGTGCAGCCAGACCAAGGCGGCGCTCCGGCATTTGCAATCCGACCAACGCGTGTTGCGGGCGTGACAACCAGGGGCCAGGATCAGCGTCGCCAGGCCACGACCCCTCATTCAAGCCCCCCAGAATAACCTGCTCGCTTTGCACAAGGCGTGCTTCCAGTAGCCCGAGAATCCTGAGTTTTGGATGCAACGGATAACGTCGGCGAACTGAAACAGCTGACATGGCAGAAATGATGTACTCAAGATAGTCATCGAATGTCATGGCAGGTGCTAAGGCAGCATGATCAAGAAGATCTCTGAACATGTCAGACAAGGCTGATCCTGCTTCACCTGTCCACAACCTGTCGCTCGTGTCGTCTGCGCCATTTGATAGCATTTCCGCCACGCTTATGTGAGCATGTAAAAAGCCTGTCAGTGGTTGTCGGTTCTGATTTTCTGCCAGACCAGACAATGGTGAAAGCATCTCCAGCAACACATCCACAAAGCGCGATAGTTCGTGCCATTGCTCAGAGGTTAGTTTTTTGGCCATCGGGTAGGCAAAGTCTTTACCAGCCTGGGCCTGTGCTGACATCACCTGGGTCGGCAAGGCGCTCAGGCTTGTTGCAGACGGCACCTGACGCAAGACAGCTATCTCGAGCCTCTGCGCCAGCTTTCGTGTTTCCTCAAACCCGGCAAAGGCAGTGCCGATCAAGGCATGGTTCAACACAGCAATCAGATTGTGCAATCGAAGGGGATTTGAACATAGCTCTCCGATCAGGCGAAAAAACATGCCTTGTGGAAGCCGTGCCAGCGGTTCGCCCGCGCTGTCATCAACATGAATGTTCCAGCGTGAAAGCTCAGCTGAGACGCGGCGTGCAAGGTTGCGGTCAGGTGTTATCAAGGAACACGCGCGATCTTCATCATGGGCACGGCGCATAATGAGCGCAATCATGAGAGCCTGCTCGCGCTGTTCCGGGCAAACCAGCTCGCTCAGTCCAGTGCAGGCAAGTTCCAGATCAGGTTTCAGGCTGGCAAGGTCCTTCCATAGATGCGTCATGCTGCTCGGGCGCATCAATTGCGATGCCAGCAAGGCGCGCGCATGAGACTCAGGGTGCTCTTCAAGCCCTGGAATCACAGCCACATCAGAGCGCTCTACACCCATTTTGTTGAGCAGTTCCCTCATGCCGTATTGAGGGTGTTGCGGCGTCTCATCGATAGCCGCCCAGCTTTCATCATCCAGTATTGTGTCGAGACCAGGCAGAACAACCGCGCCTTGAGGCAGGGACGCGATGGTTGCCAGCAAAGTTGCCGTTGCGGGTATGGAACCGGTCGAGCCGGCAGCGATCACGGGTCCTGCTGTTTTCGCATTTTTAAGTCTGTCACTTTCTGCCAACAACAATAGCGATCTGCGCGCCTGTGGTCCAATAAAGCCGGCCCGCTTCATGGCTTGAGGGTACTGCTCGCAAATAAGCCCCAGAAATGCCAGCGCCTCTGACCTGTGCATGGGTAGATCAGGATCGGCCTGCAGCTTTTCTGCAACGTCATTCAGCTTGAGACTTCCGGTCTCGAGAGCGTCAATCAGCTGCATCAACGAGGTTGCCATATGCAACGCATGTGAGATGCTGTTGTTGACAGCTTGTCCAGCAGGGCCATCCGGATGGACTTGTGCCCACTCACTGATCAGATTTGCCAACATGAACTGACGCTGGACAGGAGAAGCTGCAGGCGGCACGTTCAATTCTGTTTCCGCGCCAGCACCGTAAGCCCCGGTTATATGCAGCTCATCTTCATCCACATCGCCAAGTGCGCGGATGACAGGCAGCAAACGCGCGCAATCTGGTTCAAGCTCGAAGAACACTTCACGGCACGCCCGGACCGCACGACGGGTGGGCAGGAGTATGGTCCATCCACTGAGTTCAAGAGCGTCAGGCGTCCCGGACGTAGAGGTGAACATTCGCCCTTCAAGAATGGAGCGTACCAGTGCAGGCAAAAAAGCTGTCCCCGATGGAATGGTGAACACGCGCTTTTTGCCAGCTTGCATCATGTCACACCCAATTGGGCGAGCTGTTTTTCAGACCCTGCAATGGCATCGGGTGTACCTACGTGAAGCCACCAGTGATCATGAACAAGCCCGCAAAGTCTGCCTTGTTCAATGGCCTTGCTCCACAACAGGTTCATGGAAAAAGCACCTTCTGGTGCCTCAGCAAACAAACGTGGGTGAACAAGATAAGCGCCAGCATAAATCAGTTCGGCTGTGTCACCGGAGCGGCGTTGCAACGTGCCATCAGCAGCCATGTCAAAATCTCCGGCTCCGTCAAACCCGAACGAACGCTGCTTGCTGGCCAGCAACAACAGGCAATCCATTCTGGTTTCATCCCAGTTGCTGCGCAGGCGTTCAAGGGCGGGAGTTTGCCCATCAACCCAGAACGAGTCTGAGTTCAAGACAAAAAATGGTGATGGGCCAAGAAGGGGCAATGCCTTTGCAACACCGCCTCCCGTATCAAGCAGGACTTCAGTTTCATCCTGAACATGTACGGGCATGTCTGTACGACGCTGTGCCCACTGCTCGATCTGGTTCGGTAAATAATGCTTGTTTACAACGAGCCCGGAAACACCTCCGCGTATCAAGGCGTCCACACCGCGATCCAGCAATGACCGTCCCGCTACTTCGATCAGCGGCTTTGGTCTTTCCAGTGTCAACGGCCTCATTCTAGTGCCCAGTCCTGCGGCCAGCATCATGGCGTTTTTCCCGATCATGGTTTTGATCCTGTTCTCAGGTGAGCGGGCAAGTACTCATCAAACCAGGTTCTCAGATCGGTCAGCGCAGGGTGACGAAGGTTCTCTTCCAGCACTTCACTTGTTCGCGGCAAGTGACCCAGATAATGCGGTTTGCCATCCCGTTTGTTAAGGCGAGCAAAGATACCCAGAATCTTTGTTGCGCGTTGTGCGCCAAGCAAGGCATACGTGGCTTCAAATGAAGCTCGGTCAAACGTTTCATCCTGCTGGTGGCGCAGTGAGATATAGGCTTCAAACAACGCATCTGTCAGATCACGGTCAAATCGCACACGAACGTCTTGCAACAAGGAGGCAAGATCGTACGCCGGATCGCCCAGTACACAATCTTGCGTATCAATAAGACCGACAACCTGATTGCCATCTCGCTCTGGAAGCCAGAACAGATTATCGACATGGAAATCCCGCAAGGTCCAGACCTGTTTGCCTTCGCCTAAAGGTGAAAGAGCCTTTGTCCAAAGCTGCATAAAACGGGTGCGCACCTCTTCAGGAACGCCATCATTGCGCACATGTGGCCAGTACCAGTCCAGGCAAAGCTCGGCCTCAATGAGGAGGGCCTGAAGGTCATATGACTGTAGCTGGTAGGTCTCGCCACATGAAGCAAGTTGAACCTCTTTCGGCCAGTCACGTCCGGCCATATGGGCGAGCATGGTAACAGCGGCTTTCAGGCAGGGTTCAATATTTTTTCCAGCTGAAAGCATCGCACCATATGTTGATCCACCAAAATCCTCAATGACAGCAAGACCGGCGTCCATATCAATTGCCAATATCGACGGTGCAGACAGTCCCTTGTTCTGTAAACCCTGATTGATCGCTGCCACAGCGCGGATATCTTCAGCCAGATGGGCAATGCGGCTATAAGGCAGACCGTTTCGAACGGGTGGACCATCGCCTCGTGAAGGCATGTCCATCAGCAAGGCAGCATGACCGTATGGACCATTGCTCAGGCGTTCATAGCGCCGCGACGAGGCATCTGCAGGCAGGCGATGTCGAGTGGCATTGCTCCATCCAGCGCGGTTCAGCAAGTTCTCAATCTCGCGGTACCTTTGCAAGCGCTCCTGCCAGTCTTCATCAAGTGGTGTTAATACTGCAAGTCTACCTGTATCATTTTCTTCAAGCTGTATGGTGAGACCTGTCATGGGCAACCTGTCGCCCGCCTTGTCTGGCCACTCAACAATCATGACGCCAGTTTGCAGTTCATCCTCAAGCCCCAGTTCATCAAGACCTGAAGGCTCGTCAATACGGTACAGATCGACATGTATCGCGCGCACTGTTCTCAGGTCATATATCTGCACAAGTGTAAATGTGGGACTGGGAACCTCAAGTTCAGGGTCATCCGCGAGTACGCGCAGCATGGCGCGCGCCATTGTGGTTTTGCCCGCCCCCAGATCACCTTCAATACGCACCAGATCACCACGGCGCATCAACATGGCCAGGCTTGAGGCAAGAGCTTCGCTTGCGGCCTCATCGGCCAGTTCAATCATGATCGATCCAGACATTTCAGATCAGCTCCCGCTCGCCGAACGAGCTTGATCTGCTGTTGTGTCCCTTGAGTTGTCTGGCAACGGTTGTGCTTCCACCGGGCCATTACCGGGTAGGCGACAAATAACGGTCGTGCCTTGCTGTAGCTTGGACATCAGCCGGACTGAGCCGCCATGTAACTCCACAAAGCTCTTGACCAGTGAAAGACCAAGACCGGGCCCGCGGTGACCCCCCGCAAGTGGCTTTGACTGGAAGCGCTCGAATGCCTTGGCCTGGAATTCCGTATCCATGCCACGACCATTATCAGCCACCCACAAAAGCACATCTGACCCGTCACGGCGCGCGCCCATACGCACCGTCGAGCCGATTGGCGAGAAGCCAATGGCATTGGACAACAGGTGTCCCAGTGTCTGATGCATGCGACGTTGATCAGCGTGAAGCGTTCCAGCATCTTCGGCAATCTCGATATTCAAAACGAGATCACGTTCTTCAATGCGCCTTGTAAAGTCGCTTGCAACCTCGGTCAGCAGGTCTTCAACCTTTATTGTCTCCAGACGCAGCTCCATTGCCCCTGCATCAATCGTGGTGAGGTCAAGTATGGCGTCGATGACTTTTAACAGGTCATTTGATGAGGCCCGGATATCGTTGACGTATTCATCCTGCTTCGGCGCCAGCGCACCTGCGATGCCGCCTGAGAGCATTTCCGCAAATCCCAATATGGAATTCAAGGGTGTGCGCAATTCGTAAGACACATTGGACATGAAACCGGTTTTCAGTCTGTCGGCAGCCTCAAGCGCGTCATTGCGTTCACGCAGCGCACGCTCAATCCCGGAGCTGGCCGTCACATCAACATAGGTGATGAGCGTATTGCCATCGGGCAATGGCACAACATTGTAATCAAGCACCAGTCCATCGGGACGTATCAGGCGATCTTCCAATGGACGGCGACTGTCTGACAGTGAGGTGACCGCTAATTTGACCTCATTCCACATTTGAGGTGCTGGCAGCAATTTGGCGCAATGCTGGAAAACCTCAACAACGTGAGGGCGGGTTTCAAGGAATGTCTCATCAAGTTGCCAGAAACGGCTGAACGTCGGGTTGAACAGTTTCAGGCAACCATCAGTTCCGAACAGGGCAAGCCCTTCATGGATGTTGTCGATCGTCTCGCGCTGAACACCGATCAGCTCATTATAGCGGCTCTCAAGCTGGATCTTTTCAGATACATCCTCATATAGTACCGACACTTCGCCTGAGCGTGGTTGTTCCGACACAACACGCAAGGAGCGACCATCTGGCAAATGCCACAGCTCGTCAGGTGTATCGAAGCGTTCATAGGACGCCAGCTGTTCCTTTTTCCAGGTCCGATAATTGGCCTGCTCCGGCAGCTTGCGCTCTTCGCGCAGCTTGTCCAAAATTTCGCCATGGCCAGGGCGTGTATCCAGCCATTTGACATCAAGCCCCCACAATTCGGCGAAGGCAGCATTGTAGAACGAGAGCTTCTGATCAGCACTGAACGTGGCAATGGCTGCGGTGATCTTGTTCAAGGTGCTGGCATGAGACTTTATCTGGCGGTCGAGTTCCTTGCGGGTATCATCAAGCGGTGTCATGTCGAGGGCGAATGAAGCAGTATTCTTGCCAAACGGAACTTCAACAAGCTCGATTATCCGCTTGGCCCCACCCACGACTGCTGCACCTCGTGAAATAATTCTGCCGTCTTCATGCTGGCCGTCGACCTTCTTGAAGGCGTCGCGTTCAATCAGGGAAATATTACCGCTGATGACGGCATCGATGTCGTCCTGCTCGATACCATCAAGATAACACTGGTTGACCCAGACCAGCGCGCCGTCTTCGTCGCGCAGAAAAACCGGAAAAGGGGCTTTATCAAGCACGGCACTCAATCGCTCAACCTGTTTGCCAAGGCGACGTACATCAAACGTCAGCTCTTTTGTATTGCGCCTGTCGCCCGTTAGCGGCCTGATGCGCATGGTCGCAACACCGCCAGCTGCACGCCCGTCTGCCTCGACCAACTCCCCTTCAAGGGTTTTCAGACCAATATTGAACGGGGTACCGGATGCCCGCAAGGACGCCAGTGCAGCAACCACTGCATGAGCAGATTCCTCATCAAGCCAGGTATGAAAATCTCCCAGCTGTGCATTTTGTATTGGCAGCTTGACCGTACCGCGCATATCGCCGGTGATGCTATCTGCCATATCAGCGCCCGAACGCCAGATGAACAACAAGCTTGGCTCGGCATTCAATATTGCCTGGGCCTCGTTGAGTTCACCTTCAAGCTCCTGTACGCGTGTATCAACCTGAAATTTGCTGGCAGCCATGCGGCGCACCGCAATCAGCGCCCACAGCATGACGATTGCAGCCAGCAGCAAGGTTGACACGGCATATTTGTCAACGCTGTCATGGAGTGACTGTGCATATACTGTTGATGAAAATGCCAAATGCACCATCGCCACTGCCAGCGCGTGCATGGCAGTCCGCTTCAAGCAGCTGGTTGTTTGTACCAAGCGCAAGGCGTTTCAGACCCCTGAAAACAATCTCATCCCCATACGCAATAACCAAGCAACGAACAACTCGCGCTGGAGAGTCATGACCCTAAACGAATCATCCTGTCCCCTGCTTGTTTATATATAGCTTGGACAGAAGCAAAAAGCACACCGCCTGGAACGATTGTTTCGTGCCAGGCGGAAAAAAACTTGAGATATTTGCAAAAAACAGGCTTGGCCTGCCTGATTTAGTATCTGTAGGTTTCAGGCTTGAACGGTCCTTGCGGCGTTACACCAATATACTTGGCCTGTTCATCAGACAGTGTTGTCAGCTTTGCACCGATTTTTGCCAGGTGCAGTTTGGCCACCTTCTCGTCCAGATGCTTGGGCAGCACGTAAACCGAGTTCTTGTACTGGTCGCCTTTTGTCCAAAGTTCAATCTGCGCCAAAGTCTGGTTGGCAAAAGATGCCGACATCACAAAGGATGGGTGCCCGGTCGCGTTGCCAAGATTCACCAGGCGACCTTCGGACAGCAAAATCATCCGGTTGCCGTTTGGAAATTCGATCATGTCTACTTGTGGTTTGATGTTGGTCCACTTGAAGTTTTTCAGACCTGAAACCTGTATTTCATTATCGAAGTGACCAATATTGCAGACAATGGCCATGTCCTTGACACGGCGCATATGGTCGACAGTCAGAATGTCCTTGTTGCCGGTAGCCGTTACAATCACGTCCGCACGCTCGATATCATCGTCCATGGTGACAACTTCGAAGCCGTCCATGGCCGCCTGCAGGGCGCAGATCGGGTCCACTTCGGTTACCATGACACGCGCACCAGCACCGGCCAGTGATTGAGCAGAACCCTTGCCCACATCGCCATAGCCGGCGACAATGGCAACCTTGCCAGCCAGCATGACATCTGTGCCACGACGAATGGCATCGACGAGTGATTCACGGCAGCCATATTTGTTGTCAAACTTTGACTTGGTCACACTGTCATTGACGTTGATGGCAGGAAATGGCAGTTCACCTTTCTTTTCCAGTTCATACAGGCGGTGAACACCTGTTGTGGTTTCTTCCGATACACCCTTTATTGCAGCGCGTGCCTTTGTGAAGAAGCCAGGGTCACGCTCCATGCGCTTCTTGATGGTGGCGAAGAAAATTTCCTCTTCTTCGTTACCTGGGTTGTCGAGAACAGAAATATCTTTTTCAGCCTTGGCGCCCACGAGAATGTACATGGTGGCATCGCCACCATCGTCCAGAATCATGTTGGCCGTTTCTCCATTTGGCCAGTCAAAAATCTTGTCGGCAAAATCCCAGTACTCCTGAAGCGTCTCACCCTTATGGGCAAAGACAGGAATGTTCTGAGCGGCAATGGCAGCGGCGGCATGGTCTTGAGTTGAGAAGATATTGCACGATGCCCAGCGCACCTGCGCACCAAGTGCGACAAGTGTTTCAATGAGCACAGCCGTTTGAATGGTCATGTGCAGCGATCCGGCAATACGCGCACCCTTCAATGGTTGAGCAGAGCCGTATTCCTCGCGCACAGACATGAGGCCCGGCATTTCAGTTTCAGCAATGGTAATTTCCTTGCGTCCAAAATCAGCCAGCTTGATGTCGGCTACAGCATAATCCGTAAATGAGCTCATGAGAGGCTTGTCCTTGCAAAGTAATGTCAGTGATTTCGTGATTGGCAGGGTCTATATCAGGCCGAAAGTGTTTCGGCAACCAGCATATAAACAAATCTTTATATTCAATCGTTCTGAGCGGTGTCCGTTGGTTCGTCATCACGGTCTTCCCCAAACCGATCTGCCAGTAAAGCTTCAATTGCTGCCATGGCTTCTTCTGCCTGCGGACCCGTGGCAGATACTTCAATAGTTGTATTCATGGCTGCAGCAAGCATCATCAAGCCCAGGATGGACGTGCCAGGCACGGTCTGGCCTTCAAGGGAAACCAGAACGTCTGCATCAAAAACCTCGACGCATTTGACGAATTTGGCGGACGCGCGCGCGTGCAAACCTCGCTTGTTTGTAATCTCGAGTTTCTTCTGAAGGGTCATTTATTCAAGAGACTGCCAGCGATGTTGATATATTTGCGTCCGGCATTTTGGGCTTCTTCGGCGGCCTTCAGCAATGTCATGGTCTGACGCACACTGGCGAGTTTTATCAGCATGGGTAAATTTGCTCCCGCCAGCACTTCAACATCACCGTCATCCATTGCCGAAATAGCCAGATTGGACGGTGTGCCCCCAAACATGTCGGTAACGATAATCACCCCCGACCCCGTATTCACCTGCTGAATGGCCTTGAGAATTTCATCGCGGCGTTCATCGCCATTGTCGTCTGGTTCTATGCCGACAACAATAACACCCGACTGGGGGCCAACCACATGCTCAAGTGCGTTCAGCAGCTCTTGCGCCAGCCTGCCGTGTGAAACGAGTACCAAACCAATCATGAAGTGGATTGCCTGAATTGTTCAATCATTTATTCAACCGTCAATTAACGAAATCACCCCCCAATGCGCAAGGGCTAACGTTCTGATCATGGCAGTTGCTACTGGTGTTCTGAAGTCCAGATTGTATTTCGGCACTTTCAAACCAGAATGTTCAAACCATTTAGCCTCAGGCATTCGATCTGCACAAGATGATGCGCAATGCTCAACGGCAAAGCCCAGGCAAACCTCATCAATATTCGTCGTGGTGACAATTCCTATTCCGGCCACTTCAATGAGGCCTTGCAATCTGGAAGGGGCTTCTACCACGATCTGATCTTTTTCGACCCTCAATAGAACCTGATCGTCTGCCACAAGTCTGCCATGGATAAGAGTATCGCCGCTTGCGCCGTAGCCGGGTTGATCCACAAGTTGCAGGGCAAGGCTGGATTTGCCGCTACCCGATGGTCCTGTCAACAAGACACCCGTTACAAGTGCACCCATTTCAAGTTTGATACAGGTTGCATGCATATTGATGGTTGATGGTAAGGGCGACATGGGGAGCTACCATAGCCTGCTCAGGATTTTGAACCAGACCCGACAGCATTATTTACAGGCAATCGCACTGTAAATCGCGCACCCTTGATTTGGGGATTGCCACCACCTGCCGATGCTTCGCCATATATGTTTGAAGCGCGAATTGACCCTTTGTGAGCATCGACAATTTGTCTTGAGATGGACAGGCCAAGACCGGAATTCTTGCCGAATGAATTTGCCGGCCGGTCGGTGTAAAAACGCTCAAACACCCGCTCAAGATTTGCAGGCGGGATGCCGGGCCCTGAATCATCGACGGTAAACTCAACCATGTCAGCTCTGCGGCGGAGCGTGACAACGACTTCACTATCAGGCGGGGAAAAAGACATGGCATTGCCAATGAGATTGCGGGTCACCTGACCCATGCGGTTGTCGTGGCCCTGGATCACAAATGGTTTCTTGCCCCCGACACCAGCAGGTACAGGTTCAATTTTCAGCCGGACACTGGGCTGGCTTTCACGCCGGGTCTCATTTGCCAGTTCCACAAATGTTTCAAGCAGTGACTGCATATTGAGAGGGCCTGCTTCTCCTCGTGCCATTTCGGCATCAAGACGCGAGGCATCTGAAATATCGGAGATCAATCTGTCGAGACGTTTTACGTCGTCCTTTACAATAGCCACCAGACGCTCACGCTGTTCCGGAGTGCGCGCATACTCGATGGTTTCCACGGCTGAGCGCAAAGAGGTCAGCGGGTTTTTCAACTCGTGCGCAACATCTGCAGCAAATGCCTCAATCGCCTCGATCCGGTTGTAAAGCGAGCTAGTCATTTCACGCAGCGAGCCCGACAGATGACCTATCTCGTCACGCCTGCTGGAGAAATCAGGAATCTCGACGCGCTTTGAATTTCCTCGACTGACGGCCGCTGCGGCACCTGACAAGCGTCTAATCGGCTCTGCTATATGACCCGCCATCAGAAGGGATAATATGATGGTCACAAGGGCTGTAAAAAGGAAAATAAACAGAATAATACGGAGATCTTCACGCAAAACCTGGTCAATCTCGCCACCAGGCGTGGTCAGGACAAGCGCGCCTTGCACGGCCCTGAACCGTTGTACAGGAACGGCAACCGAGACAATGATATCCTTGTCCTTGGTCACGCGAACGACGGAAACCGAAGCGCCGGTCAACGCGGCCCGAATTTCCTCAAAGTCATTGCCATTGCTGACCGAATATTCTTTTTGTTCCTTGTATCCAATCGCGAAAAACCATTCGTTGAATTTATCCCAGGCTCCATCAAGCAACGATCCCTTTTCGCCGTCTTCGCGTGGTGGCAGATTGATCCTCAACACCTCGCCGCGCCCGTAAAAATACCGGCTATCCACAACCATGGCACCATCGCGATCAAACAGATGCGCGCGCAGGTCTGTGTTTTGTACAAGGCGGCGCAGGACCGGGCCTGCATTGTCAGGGTTAATCAGAAAATCCGTCCTGTCGCTGGCAGACGAAGAAGAGGCTGCAGGATTTAGCTGCTGCTCAATGAGCTTTTCCGGATCAATGATTAGTTGATCCGTGTCCACACTGACAGAAGAGCCTACAGCTGCTGCCATGATTTGGGCTTGTGTCATCAAGCTTTGAATGCGGCTGTCTATCAGGCTTTTGCGGCTCTGGTTGAAAAACAGAATACCCAGAACGAGTATGATCAAGCCGATCAGGTTGATTATGATGATGCGACTGGTGAGGTGGGCTGGAGCAAACCGATGCCACCAGGGTGAACCCACGACAACATCTGATGGCTCGCCTGCCTGGGCAGTTATGGCATCATCTTGCTTGTCAAATCCTAGATCCGAATGGATCGTCATGGGGCTGTCCCGATTTCAATGCCGGGCAATCTTGGGTTTGATGCCCGGCCACCATATTTGCAGTTGCTATTCGCCAATCAGGTCAAAGTTCACGAAATCTGTAGCCAACCCCGTACAGGGTTTCGATGGCATCAAAATCATCATCTACGACCTTGAACTTTTTCCGCAGGCGTTTGATGTGACTGTCGATCGTGCGATCATCCACATAAACCTGATCATCATAGGCCGCATCCATCAATGAATCACGACTTTTCACAATGCCTGGCCGTTGGGCAAGCGCCTGAAGAATAAGAAACTCGGTCACTGTCAAGGTAACAGACTTTCCATCCCAGTTGCTGGAATGACGGTCCGGATCCATGACAAGGCGACCGCGCTCGATAATCTTGCTGGGTTCACCCGAAACCTCAACACCTTCGCGGTTTTGTGCACGGCGCAAGACCGCCTTGACGCGCTCAACAAGCAGACGCTGGGAGAAGGGTTTACGGATGAAGTCATCAGCCCCCATCTTGAGACCGAACAACTCGTCGATTTCCTCGTCCTTCGAAGTAAGGAAAATGACAGGCAAGTCAGACTTCTGACGCAAGCGGCGCAGAAGCTCCATGCCGTCCATGCGCGGCATCTTGATATCAAAAATAGCCATATCGGGCGGGGTGTCTTCAAGACCCTGGAGTGCTGCCACTCCGTCCGTATATGTGTTGGTGCTGTAGCCTTCTGCTTCCAGCGCCATGGACACTGAAGTCAGAATATGCCGGTCGTCATCGACGAGCGCGATTGTTGGCATGCGTTTTCCCAATGCTTTATCTCCGTCCTGATAACGAGCCGTAAACGTGGAACTGGCACAAATTGTGGCAGAACGTGAGTAAGGGCTGCCGTATAGTCAAACTCATGCGAAATATGGTGTTTTGCGAGCCAGATAACAAGAGCGCGTGGTTTCACCAATGGGTGAACTATCAACAGGAATCAACCATTTTGATTTTGAAGACTTGATGACAACCGCAAGATTGCCTAGTTTGTCGGCAATCTGCTGAGCACTGGAGGCGATGCGCCGCGAACCAGCCGCCTGTTAGAACCATCAACAATGAGTTATTATTCGCACCTATAAAAGCATGGCCGTAACGGTAAAGGGCAACTACCGTCCATGTAGCTATATCTGCAGTTTCAGGAGCATTTTCGTTGCAGCATACAGGCCATTTCAACCCCGCTTTTCCCATCGAGACGTCTGGAATCAATGGCGCCGATGAAGTGCATTACAATCTCAATGCAGCCCAGCTATATGAAATGTCGATCATGCTTGGTGAGGGGTTGGTCACAGATACCGGTGCACTGGCAGTTGAAACCGGCAAACATACGGGCCGTTCTGCTCAAGATAAATTCATCGTGCGCGATACCACAACCGAAGACAATGTCTGGTGGGACAACAACAAGGCCATGTCGCCGGAACATTTCTCAGCACTGAAAAGTGACTTTCTATCTCACGCCAAAGGCAAGCGTCTGTTTGTGCAGGACCTTTACGGAGGTGCAGATCCTGAACACAGAATCAAGGTGCGTGTGGTCACCCAGTTCGCGTGGCATGCTCTGTTTATACGCTATCTGTTGCGCCGCCCTTCGGATGCTGAGGTCATGAAATTTACGCCTGAACTCACCATTATTAACCAGCCAAGCTTCAAAGCTGATCCTGAAAAGCACGGGTCTCGCACCGAAACGGTCATTGCGGTTAATCTGAGCGAAAAACTGGTGCTTATTGGTGACAGTGAATATGCAGGCGAAACCAAAAAGTCTGTTTTCGGTACCTTGAATTACTTCCTCCCCGAGAAGGGCATCATGCCCATGCACTGTTCGGCCAATGCCGGTAATGACGGAAAGTCTGCTCTATTCTTTGGCCTGTCCGGCACCGGCAAAACCACGCTTTCGTCTGATGCCACGCGTACACTTGTTGGCGATGATGAACATGGCTGGTCACCAAACGGTATCTTTAATTTTGAAGGCGGCTGCTACGCAAAGACCATCAACCTGTCTGCTGAAGCGGAGCCTGAAATTTACAGCACGACACAGCGTTGGGGATCAGTGCTCGAGAACGTTGTGGTGGACCCTGAAACACGCACGGCAGACTTTGATGACGCCAGCCTGACCCAGAACGGTCGGGTTGCCTATCCCATGCATTATATACCGAACGCTTCCGAAACCGGCATGGCACCGCATCCTAAAAATGTGATCATGCTGACAGCGGATGCTTCAGGTGTTCTGCCTCCAATTGCGCGCCTTACGCCGCATCAGGCCATGTATCATTTTCTATCTGGTTACACTGCCAAGGTTGCAGGAACAGAAAAAGGTGTGAAAGGCACCCAGGCCACGTTTTCAACCTGTTTTGGCGCACCCTTCATGCCGCGCCATCCAAGTGTCTATGGTAACCTGCTCAAGAAACTTATCGCAGAACACGGCGCGACCTGCTGGCTGGTGAACACCGGCTGGACCGGCGGAGCATATGGCGAAGGTCACCGGATGCCGATCAAGGCAACGCGGGCTTTGCTGGCTGCGGCACTTGATGGCAGTCTCAACACTGTACCGATGCGCACTGACGCAAACTTTGGCTTTGATGTGCCAACCGCAGTTCCAGGTGTTGACAGTTCAATTCTTGATCCACGCGGCACATGGTCTGATAAGGCGGCCTATGATGCGAAGGCCAGGGAGCTGGTCACGATGTTTGTTGAAAACTTCGAAAAGTTTGCGGCACATGTTGAGCCGGAAGTTCTTGCTGCTGCACCTTTTGCACGCGTGGCAGCCGAATAAAGCACCTGACAATTATCTGATTTGCGCCACTTACGCGATGTCGTGACTGGCGCAAATTTTTTTGGCTTCGGACTTTGTTACCAAGGCATCAAACTGCAAGCACCAATGCTTTCCCTTGATACTGTCGGGAGCTCCGCCTTCACGAAAGTACCGGCAAGTTGTGCAAACACCATAGGAAGGCACATTTTCGACCTTGAACAGTTTGCCAACAAGGGTTTCGATACCAGATGAGAGTTTCTGGGCATGCTTGGGTTTCAGACTTTCCAGCACTTGTTGAACTTGAGACCACGGGTCTTCTGAAAGTTTTGTGCGTCCCTGGTCTGTCAGGAACAAAGCCACTGACCGCGCTACGTCTGGGCGCGGGGCTTTTGTAATAAGACCTTTTCGTTCAAGCGCGATGAGGGTTTGCGAAACGGTTCCCTTGGTAGCGCCCAGATAATTTGTAAGCGCCGCTGGTGAGTTTGAAAACCCATTGCACCGTGACAGATAGCGAAGGGCTTCCCATTGAGCGGGGTTGAGGTCTGCCCCATGCTCGCGAGCCCTGACCAGCCGGCCCAGTCTTTCCAGCAAAATCACTGTCTCTTCAGTCGACAAACTCTTGGCCATTTTCTCTCCGCGCCTTGTTCAACACGTATGAGACTATGAAACACTATTGTCACAATCAAACCTGATGCAAAAAAATTTTGCGATTGTTTAACTGATCAGGCCAACGGCGTTACCCCAAAAATAGTGACAGCCTAATCAATGAGCCTCGTCCCAGTTATCGGCTGCTCTTGCATCAACCTGTACAGGAACCGAGAAGGAGACTGCGGGCAAGGGTGCCAACTCCATGACTTTGCTCACAAGGGTAATGGTCTCTTCGGTTTCTGCTTCTGGCACTTCAAAAATCAGTTCGTCATGGACCTGCAACAA
>JBAUGO010000064.1:0-2577 GCA_049679775.1 Anderseniella sp. | reverse complement strand
GGCCATCGACACTGTCATGTTGACCTGCTCGGCTTTGAAAGTCGTGCCGGATCGTTCGTCCAGGAAAATCAGCACACCGTCCTTTACCTCAACTGGTGCAAATCGAAATGCCATTTCGGTATTCGGCTTGGGTGCTGTAGCAGCATCACCCTGACTACTTTTGCCAAGGCTCCAGTTGGCCCGACCTTGAGCATCTATCACCAGATTCAATCTGGGTTTTACAAGCGTGATTGATTGCAGGTTTATGGTCCTGGTCAATACATCAGACCAGTTCATTTTGATGTCAAGTGAGTCCGCAGCCACGATAGCACCATCAAACATCTCTGCAGGATTTGAAATGGAGATGCCCTCAACCTTGATGGCCAGTTCTGGCAAGAATTGCAGATGTGGTGCCTTGAGTAGTGTCAGTTTTCGCCCTGTTGCCTGCTCCAGCCGTGCTGAAAGCTGATTTGCCGCAAACTCCCCTCCCATCAGAAAGGGTAAGCTGGCAATTCCGGCTATTACTAGGACCACAAAAGCTATCAGAACGTATAAAACTCGGTTCATGTCAGGCTTTCTATCCTGTTGCCGCCTAACTGTCCCTGAAAACACACCAAAGTGTCAGAAAATTGTTTGGCAATCTCGTCGCAGTGACTATTTAGTACAGCTTAGCACGAACTCACACATCAAGAGATATACCATGTCGAACAGACTGCTTTGGTCGCCATCGCCAGATAGAATAGCCTCCCACCGGCTTACTCACTTCATCAAGCATGTGAACGCTGAACATGATCTTTCACTTGAAAGCTATGATGATATACACAGCTACTCGGTAGAGAGAGCCGCGGATTTCTGGGGCGACCTGTGGGACTTCTGCAAGGTCAAGGCAAAAACTCGCGGTGACAGATCTCTCATTGATTCTGACAAGATGCCAGGGGCGAGCTTCTTTCCTGATGCACACTTGAATTTTGCTGAAAATCTGTTGCGCCGCAATGATGATACACCTGCCATTGTGTTCCGTGGTGAGGACAAGGCAAAGGCCAATGTCAGCTGGCGTGAGCTCAATGACCAGGTCTCAAGGTTGCATCAGGCGTTCCGTGCACTTGGTCTTGAAGCCGGTGATCGTGTATGCGCTGTCATGCCAAACATGCCAGAGACCATCATGGCGTTTGCGGGGGCAAACACTCTTGGTGCTGTGTGGTCATCTTGTTCTCCAGATTTTGGCGATCGCGGTATCCTGGACCGCTTTGGACAGATAGAGCCTCGCATTCTGATCGTGTGTGATGGTTATTATTACAACGGCAAATCATTCGACATCACGGACAAGATAGCCAGTGTTGCAGCCAAGCTGCCGAGCGTCGAGAAGATTATTGTGATCAACTATCTGGGCCTTGCTTCACAAACAGCAAGCAGATTGCCGAACGCAGTCACCTTTGATGAGTTTCTCGCTCCCTTCAAGCCGGCTACAATCGATTACACAATGGTGGCTTTCGATCACCCTCTCTACATCTTGTTTTCTTCCGGCACGACCGGTGTGCCCAAGTGTATCGTTCATCGCACAGGTGGTGTTTTACTAAAGCATCTCAGTGAACATCAACTGCACGTAGGCATCAATCCGGGTGACAAGCTGTTTTACTTCACGACCTGCGGTTGGATGATGTGGAACTGGCTGACGACTGCGCTGGCATCTGAAGCAACCCTGATGCTCTATGACGGCTCTCCGTTTGCGCCTGATGAAAAGGTATTGTTTGACTATGCCGATGAGGAAGGGTTTGCCGTGTTTGGCACTTCTGCCAAATTCATTGACGCGGTAAAGAAAACCGGCTGGCAGCCCAAAGACACACACCCGCTCAAGAGCGTACATACAATCCTTTCGACTGGATCGACGCTAGTGCCGGAAAGCTTTGATTTTGTCTATGACGCCATCAAGTCCGATGTACATCTGGGCTCAATGTCCGGAGGCACTGATCTGTGCGGATGTCTGGTGGGCAGTAATCCGTTTGGTTCTGTGTGGTCAGGTGAAATTCAGGCTGCTGCACTTGGTCATCGCATAGAGATCTTTGACGACGAAGGTCGACCCATGAAGAGTGGTAAAGGTGAATTGGTCAACGTAAACCCGTTTCCGTCCATGCCGCGAGGGTTCTGGAATGACAAGGATGACGAGAAATATCGCGATGCGTATTTTTCCCGGTTCGCCAATGTCTGGTGTCAGGGTGACTTTGCAGAATGGACCGAAAATGGTGGCATGATCATTCATGGGCGTTCCGACGCGACCTTGAATCCCGGTGGAGTGCGAATAGGTACGGCTGAAATTTATGCCCAGGTTGAGCAGATACCCGAGGTCGTGGAAGGCCTCGCTATAGGCCAGGATTGGGACAATGACGTGCGTGTCGTGCTGTTCGTGCGGCTTGCTGAAGGCGTGGTTCTGGATGAGGCGCTTGTCAAAAAAATTCGCACCCAGATACGTGTTGGTGCTTCACCTCGCCATGTACCCGAAAGGATAGTTGCTGTAGCGGACATCCCGCGCACAAAGTCTGGCAAGATCACAGAACTCGCCGTGCGCGACATTGTTCACGGCCGTCCGGTAAAGAACGTGGA
>JBAUGO010000063.1:0-1724 GCA_049679775.1 Anderseniella sp. | reverse complement strand
TCATGAAAGGCACCCCGGACCAGCCACAGTGCGGGTTTTCCGGTCGCGTTGTCAAAATGCTGGACTATATGGGCGTCGCCTATGCTGGCGTGAACGTACTGCAGTCAGACGACCTCAGGAACGGCATAAAAGAATTTTCCGATTGGCCAACCATTCCGCAGCTTTATGTAAAGGGTGAGTTTGTCGGCGGTTGTGACATCATCACTGAAATGTTCCAGAACGGTGAACTCAAGCAGACGTTTGCTGAAAGTGGCATTGAAGTGCAAGAAGCCAACGAAACCGCCTGATTGCAAACATATCCCTGACAGCTTTTTGCGAGCTCCGGTTGCGACCGTAGCCGGTATCTTGCCTTCTCGCATATCGTTATGCGCACGTTCACCTGCGCTCGTTTTGATATGACACAAACAGGAGCTGCCCATGCGACGTGCCATTGTGCTTGCGATAGCGATGATCCTTTTCATTTCGCCGACATTCGCCAGTGACACTGCTCCACCAACCATTCCTGCCAAGGCTTCCAGTGCAGCTCAATTTGTGCCGGACGGTTGGTCGCTGGAACATGAAAAGCAAGGTGACCTGAACAAGGACGGCTTGCCAGACTTGCTGCTGGTATTGCGACAGACCTACAAGTCAAATGCGTCTGAGCCTGATACTTTTGATCCGCTGAACAGGATGCTGCTTGTTGCCTTTCGTGAAAATGAAGGCAACGACTACCGCCTCGCTCTTCTCAACACCACACTCATCCCGCCCCGTGAAAGTACTGACCTTGATGACATCCTGAATGAACCAGGCGAGGTTACTATTGCCAACGGCACTTTCAAGGTAAGCCTGTACTTGTTCATGAGCGCTGGAGGTTGGGACACCGGCACATCAAGATTTCACTTCCGCTATCAAAATAACGCGTTCGCGCTCATTGGCTATGACAGAGACAATACCCACCGCAGCTCAGGCAAGACGACAGAAACCAGTGTCAACTACCTGACCAGAAAAGCTAAAATCACCACCGGCAACATTGCACATGACGCCAGGAAAATCACATGGCGAAAACTGCCCAAGGCTCGCCTTCTCCATATTGATGATATTGAGGACGGCTTGTCATTTGATCCTGAAATCAACCCGTAAGCTTACTCGATCAGCACAATCAGGGTCAGCTTGAGTTGTGGTCAGCCACCATTAACTGCCTTACTGGCGTCAGGATGCAGGCTTGCCCCCAGCACATGCTCTGATCGGCCAATCACATCAGCGCTGGAGCCAACAATCAGCGGGTTTGGCGCCCGCACCACTGACTTGTTTTTGCCAGGGTAATCAAGCGACGACAGAAAATGGCGCATACAATTCAACCTTGCCCGCTTCTTGTCATTCGACTTGATGATCGTCCATGGCGCGTCGGCTGTGTCAGTGTAGAAAAACATGGCTTCCTTGGCTTCGGTATAGTCGTCCCACTTATCCAGGGACGCCCGGTCGATCGGCGACAACTTCCACTTTTTCAGCGGCTCGGCCTCTCTCGACTTGAAACGGCGCAATTGCTCGTCCCGCGTCACCGAGAACCAGTATTTATACAGCTTGATACCACTGCGGACCACCATTCGCTCAAAGTCCGGCGTCTGGCGCATGAACTCAAGATATTCATTCGCCGTGCAAAATCCCATGACCCGCTCAACACCCGCTCGGTTGTACCAGGAGCGGTCAAACATGACGATCTCACCACCTGCCGGCAGGTGCTGGAT
>JBAUGO010000062.1:0-1833 GCA_049679775.1 Anderseniella sp. | reverse complement strand
TTGCCGGGCCCCTCCTTTGTCATTTTATCCGGAGGAGTGCCAAAGTGCCTGATCAGTCGCTGCAGGGACACATCGTTCTGGTTGCCCCAGATATTGCCTACTGACAGTTTCTGTCCATCCCAAAAGGGAATGGAAGCATGCCGTTCAGGACTGTCACCCAATTGGACCGCCTTACGGTTATTTTGCATGCCCAGGAACTTCAGCCACAGATCGTCCGCTGACGGGCAAAGCTCTTCGAACAGATCTGTGTTCAACACATCTTTGGTGAAGCATTGAGGCGGATAAAGCACACCACCTACGCCAAGGGGCAACGTGGTATGGCATGGTATTCCAGACTTTCCAGCGGGCCAGTCCCTGTACGGCAATAACTGTCCCTCGTGGTCTCGCGCGATCATTCTGGACCGTAGGCAGACGACATGTTCGGGGTGCGCATCATGTCCAACAAGCAGTTTCTGCAGCCAGTCAGAGGGATATAGTTTGTCATCGTCACAGGTAACCAGGATGTCGCTTGGAAAGTCCTTGAGAGCATGAACTATCTTGTTGAACGATCTGTGATTTTGCTCTGTATATCGGATTTCCAACCCGTACTTCTGAAGCGTAGTTATTGTCTCTGGTAGCGAATGGCCTTTGCATTCCTCGCTGGAGAGATAAAGGACCAACCGGTCGGGCTTGACCTTTTGGCCAATCAAGGCTTTCAGGCAATTGTGCAGCTTTCCAAAGCGTGCAGGAAACGATGTCAGGCTGACCACGACCTTGTTGCTGCGCTGTGATGGTGTGTATTGATCTCGGTAGCGATAGAACTGCCAACTCGTTTTAACGCGATATGGCTGGTAAATGAGCCACTCGAGTATGTCCCTTTTTATTGCCGTCTGCTTGGGCCGCATAACGGTCAGACTTCCTGCTTTGAGGTATCGGAAGTCAGACGCGCTCTACTCTCAAGGCTTTCTATAAAGCCTCTAACGTGGTGTTCCTCCAACCCTCCCTTTACATGAATGAAGTTGGCACCTTGTCTGCGTGTAGATTCAATTTGTCGACTGCTGTAAATCCGCTGCACTTGCCGATCAAAAAGCCCCAGGGCTTCGATGTTTTGAAAGTACAAGCCACTCCATAACACCTGCTGATTGCGAGGGTGGTTATTTGCAAGGTGCGACAGGCGATTTCTGGCAAGGTTCAGCCATTCATCGAAAAACCACTTGCTGAATGCACCTTTTCTGATCGCAACAAACCCCGCATTGGGAAGTTGTGATGTACGATGCCTGAGGACGGCCGGGATGTTCAAGGGAACGGGCATGCCCAGTAGCCTGCGGCAATCGCTTGCAAAGACTATTTGCTTGTCCTGATGTCCTTGAAGCAACTCTTCAATTCCGACGGCATTGGGGCAAGCATATGTATCGGCATCAACCAGAACAACAACATCTGCTTTTGACTGATCCAGATGTTGGCGGACCATTTCTATTTTGCTCCAGTTGATGTGCATGTCGAAAATGAGTTGGTCTGGATAGCGTCGGAATTCATAATTCCTGCCTGCACAATAGGCCTGCCACAACCTGACAGAATGGCAAGCGTAGTGCTCAACTTGCGCTGTTGCCAACATGATCACATCGACAGATAACATTGATTTCAAACCGTCCGTTCGTAAGCTGACCATATAGTATAATGCTTGTTATTGCACGAGTGTGTAATTTATCACGTTGACGTGTTGTAACTGTCTGTCTGAAATGATGTAGAACAGACGCGCACGTCTAAATCCTGCTCGACGCAGTCAGTCCTGCGGAGCCATTTTGCGGTGGCACGTTTCCTGCGCCAGCAATACTTCCACGTTTGTGAACATTG
>JBAUGO010000061.1:0-4267 GCA_049679775.1 Anderseniella sp. | reverse complement strand
GTATCAAATAGCACTGTGGCCTTGCGACCTTGATCAGTGTGCAGGCCCGCAAAAGGGGCATATCCGGTCAAGGCGCAGGCTACGTCCAGGTAGTCGCCATACTTGTTGGTGCGTGCACCAATGACGGCATTGTAGAAACTGACAGCGTTACTTTCACCAACGACAATATGATCACCTTTTTCCGGTCTGCCTGGCAGTTGATAAGGTGCGCAGGTCCATACGGTCCGACAGCCAAGTTCCGCATAGAGTCTCATCAGTTCGCGGGCACCTTGCGTTGCTGCGTCTGATGCATCTCTTGTATTATCATCAGTGAATGAAACCATGCCATTATTGGTCCATGCAGGAACGGCAAATTTGGCCCCATTCTCGAGCATGTACCGGGCAAAATCCACGTGTGCCTGTCCGGCATAAAAGCAGGCATCTATGTGGGCAAATGTGACAGGCACCAGTTCGCGTGCCCCCATCACATGGGCGGCGCTCTGGACCAGCTCCATGGCAAACTGCATGGCCGGGCCTTGATCACCATCCAGCATCGCCTGGCATGATTTGTTCAAGTTGAGTTTGGGTATCATCATGTTACAGGTCCAGCATGGTGCGGATCAGTGACAGGGTTTCTTCGTGGTCATGGGTAACGTAATGTGCTCCATTCTCACGAAGTCGCTGGCGTTTTTCTTCGGTCCAGTGATAGCCAATGAAATGGGTGCCGTTGCGAATGCCGGCCTCAAGGTCGTTCAGATTGTCACCAATAAACACAACGCGGTTGGGTGGCAGGCCCAGATCATCAATCACCCTTGCAAGGACTTGATGTTTGTGGCCGCTTTCATCAGCAGTCCCAGGATAGTGACTGACATGCTCCCACAAGCCTGCCTGTCTCAGCCTGATTTCTGCTGCACATCGCAGGTTGGCGGTGGCAATGCCAAGAGCCATTTGTTTATAACCTGATAGCGTGTCGACGAGTTGTGATGCCTTGTCCACCAAGGACACCTGCAATCGACCGGAAGAAAAGCCGTCGTTCAATTCCTTCTCATAGGCTTGTACAAAACTGTCATAGTGATGCGGTTCCTGTGTATCACCCAGATGCGTCTCCAGTATTTCCAGTATGATATCGCGGTCATTACGGACTTTGTAGCTGTTCCAGTCATTTGATAACCCCTTAATGCCGAACAAGCTACCAAAGGGTGCGAAAAAGGCATCTTCTTCCGGCTTTTTCAAATCAAGCAGGGGTCCATCTACATCAAATATGACGGCGCAATCGTGTGGGCCTGACAAGCCTTTCAACCTTTCACGATAGAGGGGCGAACCTCAATCAATACCGGCATGTCTGCGGCCAGTCCTGACTTTATGGCTTTGGCCAACTCATCAAGACTTTCAGGTTGCAGTGCACCGCAGCCATAGGCTTGTGCCAGTTTTCCAAAGTCAGGGTTCACAAGGGTAACAGCGTTGGGCTGGATCCCCTTGTTGACCATGTCATCTCGAATCTGACCCAGCGCATGGTTGTTCCATACCAGGACGACAAGTGGCTTTTTCAGCTCTGCTGCAGTGCCAAGCTCGTTCACCGTGTATTGCAAGCCATAATCGCCTGCCATGGCAACGACAGGTCGGTCAGGAAACGCAACGCGCGCGCCTATGGCAGCGGGCAAGGCATAACCCAATGTTCCAAAGCCGGTGGGATGCAAGTAACAATCAGGCTGGTCGAATGCCATGACCTCATTGGCGGCATAGGCAATCTGGGTCATGTCAGATGCAACAATCGTGTTTGCGGGCAGGCTTTCGCGGATTGTATCCAGCACTGTCTTGATGGTTTTACGCAGATCATCCTGACCCGTCTCGCAAGCGCTGCGCAGGGACTTAACCTCACCAGCGCGATCTGCCGACTTGTTCATGTTGGGAAGCCCGGCAGCAATATTGAGCAATGATCTTCTTGAATCTCCAAGGATTGCAATATCGGCACGATAAGGTCTTGCCAGCGATGAAGGATCAATATCGATACGGATCAGACCGTATTTGATATCGAAGGATTGATCCCACAGGTCTGTTTCCGCTAGCTCGGTACCAACGGCGACCACGACATCTGCATCCATGATGACCTTCGTGGCAGCAGGATTAGGCAGCACTGCACCTGCCAGGAGTGGATGGTTATCCGGAACTGTGCCCTTGGCGGCAATGGTTGTGAAAATTATGGCACCGGTTTTCTCGGCCAGGGCGATGGCTTCCTCACCTGCCTTGCGTGCCCCACCACCCAAAATGATGACGGGCCTTGCAGCCTTGGCAAGCCGTACGATCGCGTCATCTATCGCTGCTTCGCAGGGTCGCTTGCGTGATGGCAATGGTCTGTGTTCCCAGCCGTCTCCAGCGGGCAGCTTCAAGACATCAAGCGGAATTTCGATATATATCGGACGAGGTCGGTCCGTATGGAAAATGTGAAATGCTTCGGCAATTCGGTCTTGTACGTCACGTGCGGTGTAGCAAACCGATGCGATTTGCGTCACGGTTGCTGCGGCATTTAACTGAGAGCGCATTTCATGCAGGCGGCCACGACCTTGACCCCAATCCTTTACATCTAGGGTTGAGGAAATCACCAGCATCGGCACTGAATCCGAATATGCCTGTCCCATTGGTGTCATGATGTTGGTCAGGCCAGGGCCTGTTATGGTGAAGCAAACACCAGGCTTTCCGGTAGCCCGGGCATAACCGTCGGCCATGAATCCAGCGCCTTGTTCGTGGCGGGTCAGAATGTGATTGATGCGAGAGCGCGGTAATGCCCTGTACATCTCTACATTGTGGACCCCGGGTATACCGAACACTGTGTCAACGCCATAAGACTCCAGAAGGCCAACAAGAGCCTCACCAATACTCACACCGCCATCACTCATTTATTAGTCCTCCAGTTAATGTGCGAACCTTGAAGGAGAAATGCTTCCAAGTACAAGCCCTGTCGAAGTGATATCATCAGGTACCTTGTCGCCATTGATCAGGGCGGCGGCTAGGCGCGACAGAGCAGGTGCTGTCTGGATGCCATATCCACCTTGCCCGGCAAGCCAGAAGAAGTTGTCCTGAGCCTCATCAAACCCGACGACAGGGTTGCCATCTTCTGCAAAACACCTCAATCCACCCCATGTCGTTCCAGCATGTGTGACTTCAAAGTCGATAACGTTTTGAAACCTCTCGACAGCTTCTGCCAATGCCATGTCATCTGCCCAAGCATCATGTGGCTCAACAGGTGTTGCGTCAGCAGGCGACAACATCAGCTTTCCGCCCATCGGTTTAAAGTAAAATGTCTCACCCGCACCAAAGCACAGCGGCCAGGCCATGAGATTTACGTCAGGCGGCAAGTCGAGCAGCATGGCAGAACGGCGCTTGGGCGTAATCTCAACTGATTGTGCGTTTGCCAGCTTCGCAACAGGTGTTGCCCAGGCGCCTGCTGCATTCACCACCATTGCAACACTCAAGTCGCCTGCACTGGTCTGAACCTGCCAGGCGCCATAGTGCCGGGTGAAGCCAGTGACTTCTGCTTTTGTCAGGAAAGTGCCGCCACGGGCCTTGAACTGTTTCATGTAACCTTGCAGCAGTAGATCGACATCAAGATCGCGGGCGTCTTCATCGATCATTGCTGCTACAAGCGCATCCTGCCGCAACAAGGGTACTCGTGCCTTCAAATTGTCGAGTGGCATAGGTTGCAACCCAAGAGTTTCACCTTCGGCAATATGTGCTTCTTCACCAGGTCCAATCATCATGACTTCGCCGCGAGGGCTGAGCAGAGGTGCTGGTGCAAAATCATTTGGTGCAGCTGCCAGAAACGCTTCGCTGGCTTTTGCCAAAGCCTGTATCGCGACCGGGCCATAAGTGGGTACAAATGTTGCCGCTGAACGCCCTGTTGAGTGATAGCCCGCCACATCCTCGCGTTCAATCACGCAAACCTTATGCGTTCCTGCAAGTTCCGCAGCGACGGAAATTCCGGCAATGCCACCACCGATAATTGCGATGTCAAAACTTTTGCTCATGTTGTTTCCTGCATTGCATTGATTGGGGACTTGTTGTCATTGTTGTGTGGCTTTTATCTGTTGTCGAGAGGGACTACCAGTGAGTGATGCTGTTCTACATTTTTCACGTGATGAATATCAATCACGCATCTTGAAGGCGCGTACCGCCATGATCGAGCGCGGAATTGACCTAATCATTGTGTCTGATCCATCCAATATGAGCTGGCTGACAGGTTATGACGGCTGGTCGTTTTATGTACATCAGGCAGTATTGCTCGGCCTTGAGG
>JBAUGO010000060.1:0-2320 GCA_049679775.1 Anderseniella sp. | reverse complement strand
CATCCAGATAGACCGCATCAGCTTCCTGCAATATCCTGACCTTGTCGCGCGTCACCCCACCCGGGCACCTTATGGCAAGACCAGGGCCTGGAAAAGGATGGCGGCCGATAAAGCTGTCGGGCAAGCCAAGCTCACGGCCCAGCGCCCTGACTTCATCCTTGAACAGTTCACGCAGCGGCTCGACCAAAGCCATGTTCATGCGCTCAGGTAGCCCGCCCACATTGTGGTGCGACTTGATGGTGACAGAAGGCCCGCCAGAGAACGACACGCTTTCGATCACGTCGGGGTACAATGTTCCTTGTGCCAGAAAATCAGCCCCGCCAATCTTCTTTGCCTCTGCCTCAAAAACTTCTATGAACAGCCGGCCAATGGTCTTGCGCTTTTTCTCAGGGTCTGCCTCGCCTTCCAGCGCATCAAGGAAAGTGTCAGCCGCATCAACCAGCACCAGCGGAATATTGTAGTTTTCGCGGAACATGGTGACGACCTGCTCGGCCTCATTCTTGCGCATCAGGCCGTGGTCAACCAGAATGCAGGTCAGCTGGTCACCTATGGCTTCATGTATCAGAACAGCCGCAACGGATGAGTCCACACCGCCCGAAAGGCCACAAATCACCCTGCCCGTGCCGACCTGTTTGCGGATCGCGGCAATCGCCTCATCCTTGTAGGCGGCCATGGTCCAGTCACCGGTGAAGCCGGCCAGCTTTATGAAGTTTTCATAGAGCCTCGCGCCATGGGGCGTGTGGTGCACTTCGGGGTGAAACTGCACTGCATAAAAATTGCGAGAGGTATCACCCGTGATGGCAAATGGTGCGTTGGGCGATGTGCCATAGACTTCAAAACCAGGAGCGATTTTTGAGACATGATCACCGTGGCTCATCCAGACCTGTTCATCGCCCGCGTCAAACCAGCCGTCCAGCAAATGCAACCTGCTTTGTGTTGGCGTAACATAGGCGCGTCCAAACTCTGCCGTGCCAGCCCCTCGCTCAACATGGCCGCCGAGGCAGTGCATCATGACTTGCTGGCCATAACAGATACCAAGGATGGGCACACCCATTTCAAATGCCGATGATGGCGGCATGGGAGCGCCTTCGTCAAACACGCTGGCAGGTCCACCTGAAAAGATGATGGCCTTGGGTGCGAACACTTGCAGGAATGCGTCCGTGACTTTCTGGAAGGGGTGGATTTCACAATACACATTCAGCTCTCTGAGCCGTCTGGCAATGAGCTGGGTTACCTGTGATCCGAAGTCAATGATGAGGAGCTTGTCTGTCATACAAAGCGCTTACAGAACGCAGCGCGAATCCGCAAGCGAAACGGTGCAAAACATGCTCTGGAAATTTTAGGAAAATAACGGAAACAGAACGGGAAATACACGCCTGTTAAGGGCACATGACCTACCCCTGATGGGGTACGTTTTCCACCCATTTTCCAGACTTTGGTATCCGTCAGACGCGCTGCAGAACTGCGATGAAGAAGCCGTCAGTGTTGTGGCTGGCTGGTGACAGTAACAGCGTGTCGGTACGACCATCTGCAGACTGAGGTGCCTCGCCCGACAGACACTCGGCCCACACTTGCGCATATGGCACGACTGCAAAATCCGGGTTAGCGGTGAGGAAGCTATCCACTTGCGCAGTGTTTTCTTCTGGTAGCAGCGAGCACGTTACATAGATCAAGCGTCCGCTCGATTTGACCAGTGCTTTAGCCCGGTTGAGAACCAGTTGCTGATCGGTGTTCCGGTTGGCAAGGCTTTCAGGTGTTAGCCGCCACTTGGCATCTGGCTTGCGCCGCCATGACCCCGAGCCGGAACACGGCGCATCCACCAGTACGCGGTCCATCTTTCCCGCCAGCGCATCAACCTTGTCAGGTTCATCGGCGGGAATGACCTGCACATTATGCACCCCTGCCCGTGTCAGCCTGGAAACGATTGGTTTCAAACGGTTTTTGTCAGCATCCCAGGCGTGAATCTGACCCTTGTTGCCCATTATGGAAGCCAGCGCCAGTGTCTTTCCGCCAGCGCCTGCACAGATATCAGCAACCTGCATTCCAGGTTCAACCGCGCACAATCTTGCGGCCACTTGAGAGGCCGCGTCCTGGATTTCAAAGGCACCGCGCTGGAACGATGGTTCGGCCTCAAGGTTCGGCGTTCTCTTCAGGCCTTCGGGCACTTCAATGCGAATAACGTCAGGCGAGAAAGGTCCTGGTTGGGCGTTCAGTTTTTCCAGCTGTCGTAACAGTTTTTCAGGCGTTGTCTTGATCAGGTTGGCGCGTATATCCACAGGCGCGCGTTGGGCCAGCGCCTCACCTTGTGCAATAGCCATGT
>JBAUGO010000059.1:0-7337 GCA_049679775.1 Anderseniella sp. | reverse complement strand
ATGTTGATCAGGACGATGTTGGGCTTGGCAATGCCTTCTTGGGCCACCACATGCTGCGTACCAGTCAGACCTGCTGCCAGCAGGCAGAACCAGGCGAGTATCATTGTTTTCATTTTGGTTTTCATTGGTTTGGTTGATTGATTTGTCTTGGCTCTTACTTCACCAGTTCCTCGTCATTCGGCACTCAGGTCTTGTGGTGGAAGGCCTTGAGCGGACCGTAGTAACCCGGTGGTCATCTGGGATTCAGGCTCGCCGAGCCTGGATTTGGATATTTCTCCAGTGACTTCTCGTATTCCCCGATTGCCTTCAGGTAATGAGGGAAGATCCACCCACCCAATGCCAACATGTTATTTTCTTCGCGGGGATCTTGCTCGATGTTGAAAGTGGCAGGCAGGCTGTTGCCCTCTATCCTGCCGCCGCCAGTTCCTGGCATTGACGGATTTCCGGGGCCGCTCACAAACTGCTTGGGATACAAGCGGAACTGACGCCAGCGGACCGCAACAATCTCATCCCCGATAAAGGTGAGAAAAGACTCGCGATTGGAATTCTCCTGCTTGCCGAGCAGGAGATCCGTCTGATCAATGCCGTCGATGGGTCGATCTTTCGGAACCTGCGCACCGATGATATTTGCCAGGGTTGGGAAGAAGTCGTGAATCGCGAACATCCCATTATTTTTTCCCACCGGAATTTTGCCCGGCCACTTGATCATGCCCGGTGTCCGGATCGAACCTTCTCGTCCGTCACCCAACTCGCCGCTGTACATACCGTTGGAGCCACCGCGGAACTCGCCCGGTCCGCCGAGAGGTGTCGAACCGTTATCAGAGATATAGATCACGATGGTGTTGTCTTCGATGCCGGACTTTTGGATTGCATCCAAAATTTCGCCCACCGCGTGATCGTGTTGCAGCAGCGCATCTGCGTAGGGTCCGTTTTCCGACTTACCAGAGAACTCTGGTGAGGTCACATTCGGATAGTGCGTCTGGGTCAAACCGACTAAGAGAAAAAAGGGCTCTTTGGCCGCTGCGTGTTTGTTGATAATTTTCGCTGACGCCGTGGCAATCTCATCCTCGACGATGTGCTTGTATTCGACATCGTACTCACGGACTCTCTTCAATCCATCTTTTGTCGTGCCGTCCCAGATTCCGGGTGCCTTTTTTTCGATGGCTTCCTCGGAGAAACCGAGACGTTCCATTTGCGGGCGGTACAAAGTCGAATCGCTGGTTTCGATGACCCCCACACGATACTCGTCAAAGCCCTGTCGTACTGGCCAGCTTTGCTCCTCCGAGCCCAGATGCCATTTTCCAACGTAACCGGTTGCGTAGCCCACGCTCTTGAACAGTTCGCCGAGCGTAATCTCCTTGGCCTGCAGGGTATTGGGCGTACCTCCGATAATGATCGTGCCCAAACCGGCGCGTGGTGAATAGCGCCCGGTCAGCAGACCTGCGCGTGACGGCGTGCAGCCCGGCTCCACCAGAAACTGGGTCAACGTCATACCTTCGGCCGCAATGCTATCGATATTCGGTGTAGGAGCTCCCCGGATCGCTCCGCCCTGAAAGGCCCCGATATCTCCGTAGCCGACGTTGTCAGACAGCATCAGCACGACGTTGGGCTTGGCGGCCTCTTCTTGGGCCACCACTGCTTTCTGCGACAATGGGACAATGTTCAGGCAGAGCCCGACCAATAAACAGCCACAGATAGTCAACCTCGTGACCTTCATCAAAGGAATTGATAAAAACAGACTTGGCGCGATTGTTGTTGTCTTGGTCATTTTGATCTCAGTCTTCCATTAGATTTCGTTTTGTCCTGCCGCAGTGACGATTCGTTTCGTATGCCGGAATCGATTTCATTCCGTTCTTTTTTTGGTTTCAAGCCCGGTTCATTATTCGAAGACCGCCTGCCGACTCGGTTGGAACGGGTGCACAAGGGGCATGTTCCATGCCCCTCATGCATCGTTCAAGCTTTCTACTTCTTCTTCGCCGGGATGCTAATCGTGACGTCGTTCACACGTCCGGTGAACTCCGAGTCCTCAGCATTTTTGAAGACCTTGTCAGCCACGGGCGTAGCCTCATCGATGCCGACATCGGCGGTTTCATCGGCTGAGTAAACCGCGGGTTGCGTCTTCTCGATCCGGCCTTCGGCGACTTTCTCGCCATCCACAAAGAGAGTGGCCTGACCGCCTTTGCCGGTTCCGCCGCCCTCATAGTCAAAGACCAATTTGATCTCGGCCTTGTCTTTATCAATCGCTTTGGTGGATGCGACGGTGTAACTCTTCAATCCAAACCAGTTGTAGGTGTACGCAGGCTTGCCTTGATCCATGTACAAAGCCCAGCCCCCGAACTTGCCGCCCTGGCAAAGAATCACACCTCGGTCACTCCCTTTTAGATCCACATTGGCAACGATAGTTTTCGACGTGTTCTTCTCGTTGATAAAGGTGTTCTCCAGGATCCCCGTCATGCCATGGCCGAGGGTCAGGCTGGTTCTGTCGCCCATCAGGTCAGGTCGACCAGCGATGGCTGCGTTGAAGCGTTCGTAAGACCGGTCATCCAGCGGGTAGACGCTGTTGGCAATGGCCTCCTTCTTGAACAGTTTCTGCATCTCTTTCAGTTTGTCAGGATGCTTGTCAGCCAGATTGTTCGTCAGGCTGAAGTCTTCTTCCGCATTGAAGAGTTCCCACACGTCGTTTTGCAAAGTGTGAATGGGATCATTTTCCCATGGCACACGGTGTACGACACGCGCCAGCCAGCCTTCGTGATAGATCGCGCGGTTGGCAAAAATCTCGAAGTACTGGGTCGTGTGTCGATCTTTGGCGTTTGCATCGTCCGTTGCATACAACATGCTCACTCCAGAGAGTGGCTTCTGCTTGACGCCGTTGACCATCGTTGGCTGTGGCAGTTTCGCTGCTTCCAGGACAGTCGCTGCCACATCGTTGACATGGTGCCACTGCGAACGAATTTCACCTTTTGCTTTGATCCCTTTCGGCCAGTGCATGACCATCCCGTTGCGAGTGCCACCATAGTCGGCGGCCATTTGCTTGGTCCAGGTAAACGGTGCGTCCGTAGCTACGGCCCAAGCCGCTGAAAAGTGCGGGAACGAATTCGGGCCACCCCAGTCGTCGGCGCGAGCCAACATGCTTTCGGTGGTTTCCGCATCAAAAATGCCGTTCAGGTGAACCAGTTCGTTGTAGGTTCCTTCCAGGCCGCCTTCGCCACTGGAGCCGTTGTCACCCATGATGTAGATGAACAGCGTGTTGTCCAACGCGCCCATGTCGTCGATCGCATCGGCCAGCCGCCCGACTTCGTTGTCGGTGTGCTCGGCGAAGCCGGCGAACGCTTCCATTTGCAGGGCGAACAATTCGCGTTCCTTGTCACTTAACTTCTCCCAATCCTTGATGTCGTTTGGCATGGGAGCCAGCTTGGTGTTTTCTGGAATGATGCCCATGGCTTTTTGACGAGCAAACGTCTCTTCGCGGTACTTGAGCCAGCCAGAATCGAATTTTCCGTCATACTTCTCGATCCACTCTTTCGGTGCGTGGTGCGGAGCGTGGGTGGCTCCCGGTGCGTAGTAAATGAAGAACGGTTTTTCTGGAGTCATGGCCTGTTGAAACTTCATCCAATTGATGGCTTCATTGGTCATGTCCGTCGTAAAGTGATAATCGGGATCGTCCTTCTTTGCGACTTTCGTGACGCCGTCAAAAATCACGGGGTCCCATTGGTTGGTTTCGCCACCGATGAAGCCATAGAATTTGTCAAATCCTGAATGGGTTGGCCAGCGGAAATACGGCCCCGATACGGAGACTTCCCACGTCGGTGTTTCATGCCACTTGCCGAAGGCGGCTGTGCTATAGCCGTTGTGACGCAGAGTCTCCGCAAAGTATTTCGCGTCGTTCGATCGTTCGCCCTGGTTGCCAGGAAATCCGGTGGCAATTTCCATCACGCAGCCAACGTTGACCTCGTGATGATTCCTGCCAGACAACAAGGCGGCTCGTGTGGGCGAACATAGAGCGGTCGTGTGAAAATGGTTGAAACGCAATCCGTTGTTTGCCAGGCGATCAAAGGTCGGTGTTTCGATGGCTCCACCAAACGTACTGGTTGCGCCAAAGCCAATGTCATCAATCAAAACAATGACGACGTTGGGAGCGCCTTCGGGTGGTTTGATCTGAAACATCGGAGGCTTGGTGGCATCTCGGGCGTCCAGCACCTCAATCGGTGCGTATGTCGGTGGCTGAATGGGCAGAACCGTTCTGTCCATTTTGTACTGTGCTCCGTCTTGCGCCGTGGCAGACTGGTTGTTGCAAACCAGGAGCGCCGCGACGGCAAGGAATGGAATAAGAGTTTTCATTTTCATCGTGTTAGTACCTTGTGATAAAGTGTTAAAGTGTCGATGTCAGACGGCGCGCCATTCTCAAGGCATGCCTTTTCCGGCCATCGGTTAATCGTTTGAAAATATGGTCTTCCAATCAGACTTCATGTTCATGACATGCCAGCCCTGCGCCTTCGCTGCCTTGAGCGAGGCGTTGTCTTTTTCCGCGTAGGCGAATTCGCGTTTTTCATCGTCGTGATTGACGAGCAATTGGAATGACGGCAGGGAGTTGCTGTGGCAATACGTCAACATGCCGATGTCGCCACCGCTGCGAACGTTTCCGCCTGCAAAAATCGGTTGGCGACCAATGTGCAAATCAATTCCCGTGGGCTTGGTCGCCTTGTCATTGAAGAACAGGTGGTCTGCCGTCTTGAACAGTTGCCACTGGCCATCGACCTGTTTGAACTCATTTCGGCCGTTAGTCCCGATCACGTTTTCCGGAACAATCCCATAGGTTTCTTCCGAGATGGCTCGCATGAAATCGATTCCGCCGCCGGAACAGATATAGGTCTTGAACCCATTGGCACGCAGGTACGCCAGCAACTCGACCATCGGTGAGTAGGCGAGTTTTGTATAAGCCACTTTGAGCTTCGGGTGTTTGGCGGTCGCAAAAAACTCTTTGACGTGACGGTCAAACTCTTCCACCGACATACCGGCATGGGACGTTTCGATCACTTTCAGAAGTTCATGTCCGCCGTTGAGCAGATCGTCAACGAGATTTTGCAAGTCGCCGGCAAGCACAGATTTATACGGTTCCTGTTCCTTCCATTCGGGATGATCGCCTGCCATCGCCTTAATGCGATATACAGCGAATTCAAACTGCACTACTGGTTGTTCGCACCATAAGGTTCCATCTTGATCGAAGGTCGCGATCCGCTGTTCAGGCGGCACAAACTTCGGGCCGCCCTCTTGGGTGACATCTTGCACGAACTGGAGGATCGCCGCTTTGGTCGGTCCGTCATTCCATGATCCCAGCGGATCCGCTTGCCGTGTACTACTGACGCTGCTGGCCAGCGGCTGCTCCTGGGCCATTGCCGATACCGTGAGCACCAGAGTCAGGCCGATACCCATCATTGCTTGTTGAATCATCTTCATCTCGCTTTCACGGTTGTAGTCTTGCTCTATCCAATGTGGCTGTGGCTTCCAGCCGCAGTGCTCTTTCTGAACCGGGGCTGCAAGCCCCAATCACGATTACTTCACCAGTTCGATCTCGCCCGGACGCCAGGTCTTGTCGATCAATGGCTGCTCGGGACCATACATTCGCAAGCCGATCCACCAACTCTTGCCGTGGATGGTCTGGAGCCAATTGCCTTCCTGTCCTTCAGGCGCTTTGGGTGCAAAGTAGATGTCGTACGAACCGTCAGCATTCTTCTTGATGCCTTTGTCCTGACTGCCAAGCGTCGGAAACTGTTGATCAGTCTGCAACTGCGAACGAGTTTGCGTGTCGTACATGGTTACCGCCCAAAAGTCCTTGGCGGGAGGGTTCGGCGGTAGATTCAGCTTGTAGGTCTTCGAACCGTCGAGCGCCAGTCCTTTGGAGTCGAGCATGTTCAGGCCATAGTCCGACCCCTTGCCGGCAACCGTCACTGCCATGGCCGGAGACACACAGATGTATCCGAAGTGGAAGAGCACTCGCGGATCAAGACGATAGGCGCCGTTGCGAGTGAAGGACGTGTCCTTGTCGGCATAGGCCATGACCCACGTGCTGTCTTTACCATACAGCAGGTTGCCTGGATCGCGTGGGAAGTAGCTGATCGCGCGAGCGGTAGCGTTCCCGATGGCGGCTGCATCGGTGAGGATCTTTTTCATCCGCGCGTCGGGATTGAATGGCTTTCCCTTTTCAATACCGATGGCGGCCATCATGCCTTTCGCTTCAGGACCGAGATAACTTTTCGGTTCGGTTTGAATCAATGCGTGCAGCTTTTCAAAATAGCTGTCATCGTTCGGCAGAATCGTGTTCATGCTCTTGCCAGAGACATTGATGAACTCCATCTTTGGCGGAGCATCTTTGGCTGCCAGCGGATACACCTTCAGGCTGTTGCGAATGTTGGCCGATGCAGCGGGAACTGCCTTCTCCAGCGGCAGACTTTTATCCAGGTAGCCACGCATGAAAACCCACACGCCACTGGTTTTGGATGGCACCACGAAGTAGCCCTCAGGCACGTCGCCCTTGTAGCCGGGGGGCAAGACAAGAAACTTGCCGCCTTTGCCTTTGTCGGGACCGGCGACGCCCAGGTCCGACATGTAATGAAATTCCATGTCGTCGAGGATGCCCAGCATGCCAGGTGGAAGATCAATCACCGAAGGGCCATCCTTCTGCAGATCCAGAAAACCGACCGCATACATCGTGGACGTGTTTCCTGTCAGCAGCAGCGACTTGGAGTCCATCAGGGAATCCCAGATGCAGATTTTGTTGCAGGTATCCGCACCGACACTCGCCTGACCTTCTCGCAACGTGGCGACGGACATCGCCGGAATGGAGTTGAGGAATACCTGAACGGCCCGCGAACGATCGAGATAGTCGTAAACCGTCTCCACGGTTTTCGGCTTCGGCACTCCGTCAAAGTACTCGAGCGTGCCGATCGATGTTTCGACATTGTCCGGAGCCGTGATCGACTTCGGAATGTCGGTCGTCATTTTCAGCTTCGGCGATTGAGCCCAGCAATTGATTCCTGCCAGCGTTACGGACACCGCGACAATTGCGCGCACGACTATTCGTTTGGTTTTCATTGATGGTTCTCTGTCGTTAGTTTTTTGTAGAAAGGTAGTCCAGGACCTGTCCCGGCGATGCGTGTGCCAGGACAGGTCCCGGAGCTACGACGAATTAGTCAACCAGCTCCGGATCACCCGGTCGCCAGGTCTTGTCGAACCACGGTTGCTCCGGGCCGTAGAGGCGGATTAGCATGTTCCAACCTTTACCGGGAACGGATTGAATCCAATTGTTCTCTTGTCCCTCGGGCGCCTTGGGGCCGAAGTAG
>JBAUGO010000058.1:0-15827 GCA_049679775.1 Anderseniella sp. | reverse complement strand
AAATTGCGCATGATCATGGGCTCGGGCAAGGACGTGCGCATGATGGTCTATTATGGCTATGCGCGCCTGGTCGGTTATGATCTGAACTACAAGTTTCAATCTGATATTCTGGCAGGATATGAGGTTGAAGAGGGCCGGATTTTCACACTTCGCCTGCGCCCAGGACATCGCTGGTCAGATGGTGCGCCATTCACAACGGAAGATTTCCGCTTTGCTCATGAAGACGTGATGCTGAACAAAAAGCTGTCACGTGGCGGCTTGGCGACAGAGATGCTGGTTGATGGTGCTGGCCCGAAAGTCACCATCATTGATGAGGTAACGGTGCGCTATGAATGGGACAAGCCAAACCCGAAATTCCTGCCGGCACTGGCAGCGCCGTTGCCGCTCTACCTGATGTATCCTGCGCATTATTTGAAACAATTCCATGCCAAGTATATTGGCGAGGAGAAAGCCGACGAGATTGCCAAGGAACGCAAGTACAAGCACTGGCGCGCCATGTTCATCAGGTTGGCCAGGCAGAACCGTCCGGAAAACCCTGATCTGCCAACGCTTGATCCCTGGGTTCAAACCATTGCACCACCAGCAGAACAGTTTGTTTTTGTTCGCAATCCCTATTTCCATCGGGTGGACTCTCACGGGCGGCAATTGCCCTATATTGACAGTGTGGAAATGAATATCTCGAACCCGACACTGATACCGGCCAAAACCGGTGCAGGTGAGAGTGACTTGCAGGGTCGCTATATCAGTTTCGAAGATTACACATTTCTGAAACAGGCTGAAAAGCGCCAGAATTATGAAGTGCTGTTATGGAAGTCAGCGGTTGGATCAAAGGTAGCGGTGCGACCTAATCTGAATTTCAAGGACGATACATGGCGTGCTGTCCTGCAGGATGTCAGGTTCAGGCGGGCATTGTCGCTAGGTATCAACAGGCATGAAATCAATATGGCGACCTTCTTTGGGCTGGGTCGGGAAGTCACTGATTCACCCCTGGAGCAAAGCCCGCTTTACAAGCAAAAATATGCAGATGCCTGGTCGAACCATGACCCGGTATTGGCCAATCGTCTGCTGGATCAGGCGGGTCTATCAAAGAGAGATACTGATGGCATAAGGTTATTGCCAGATGGCAAACGGGCTGAACTTATCATCGAGACAGCTGGCGAAAGCACAGTTGAAACCGATGTACTGCAATTGATCACCGATCACTGGGCTGAACTTGGCATCAAGGTTTATACCCGCGCAACGCAGCGAGATATTTTCCGCTCGCGCTTGAAGGCTGGCAACACGATGATGAGTGTGTGGTCAGGTCTCGACAATGCACTGCCGCAACCGTCCATGTCGCCGGAAGAGCTGGCGCCAAGCAATGACAGCCAGACCCAATGGCCGCAATGGGGACTTTATGGCATGACGGACGGCCAGAGTGGCACAAAGCCTGACCTTGAGCCTGTGACGGAGTTGATGGACTTGTGGAGCCAGTGGAACCGCTCGACCGATGACGATGTGCGCGCTGAGATATGGAGCAAGATGCTCGATATTTATACGGACCAGGCGTTTTCGATCGGGACTGTCAACTCCACGCTGCAGCCGATTGTTGTCAACAAGCGTTTGCGCAATGTGCCAAAGGAAGACATTTTCAGCTTCCAGCCTGGTAGTTATTTCGGTGTGTTCATGGTGGATACATTCTGGTTCAAAGAAACCGCCGGGAGCAATTGATCATGCTGAAATACATTGCCTGGCGTATCACGGTTATGGTGCCGACACTGCTGATGATATCGGCGTTGGTGTTCACGATTATCGAGCTGCCACCGGGTGACTATTTTGAAAGTTATGTTGCCGAATTGCAGGCGCAAGGCGAAAGCGTTGACCTCAAGGCGATTGAGGCTCTCAAGGTGCAATACGGTTTCGACAAACCTCCGGTTGAGCGTTATTTCCACTGGGTCTGGGGCATGCTGCATGGCGATTTCGGATATTCATTCGAGTATGAGCTGCCGGTGACGGATGTTGTGGGAGATCGTCTCTGGCTGACCATTCTGGTGTCGTTTGTCACCATCATCTTTACCTGGCTGATTGCATTTCCCATCGGTATCTACTCGGCAACGCATCAGTATTCCTGGGGTGATTATGGTTTGACATTCGTCGGGTTGCTGGGCCTTGCAACGCCCAACTTTCTGTTGGCGCTGATTTTCCTGTATCTGGCAAATCAGTGGTTTGGTACCTCAATCGGGCATCTGATGGATGCAGAATATTTCAATCAGCCAATGAGCTGGCCCAAGTTCAAATCCATCCTTGAGCACCTGATCATTCCGGTAATCATTATCGGAACGGCCGGTACCGCAGGCATGATACGCCGCATCCGGGCCAATTTGCTGGATGAGCTGCAAAAGCAATATGTGGTGACGGCCCGCGCCAAAGGTCTGCATCCGTTCAAGGCGTTGATGAAATATCCGTTTCGCATGTCGATGAACTTTTTCATTTCAGATATTGGCTCGCTGTTGCCGGCCATTATTTCAGGTGCGGAAATAACCGCGATTGTGCTGTCGCTGGAAACCACCGGGCCGCTGCTGATCCGTGCCTTGCAGGCGCAGGACATGTATCTGGCCGGTTCGTTCCTGATGTTCCTGGCGTTTCTGTCTGTTATCGGTGTTCTGATTTCTGACTTTGCCCTTGCGCTGCTGGATCCGCGCATCAGATTGCAGGGGGCGCACACAAAATGAAGATGACCTCATCATTGCCCAAATCAGGTGAAGCCATAGGCCATTATGTCTCTGACGAACCGTTCGATGTAATGTCGATCGAAAATATTTCGCCTGAGCAGGAAAAGATTTACCTGGCTCCCCAGTGGAAGCTGATGTGGTGGAAGTTCAAGCAACACAGGATTGCTGTGTGGTGTGGCGTTTTCCTCGCGGTGTTGTACGCAACTATTTTTGTCAGTGAAATGTTGGTGCCATACAATCTGCAGACGCGGAATGTGGATCATATCTATTCACCACCGCAAAGCGTGCGCCTGTTTCATGAAGGCGAGTTCATCGGGCCATTTGTGTATCGCCAGAGCTACAAGCTCAATATGGAAACACTGAAACGCGAGTATAGTGATGATACCAGCAAGCCGGACCGCATCAGGTTTTTCTGTTCGGGCGATGAGTATTACTGGTGGGGCCTTGTGAAGATGGACAAACATATCATTTGTCCGGCTCATGGAGGGCAATTGTTCCTGCTTGGCACTGACAGGCTGGGTCGAGACATGTTCTCACGCATTGTTGGTGGCGCTCGCATCTCCCTGACCATTGGTCTTCTGGGTGTCATGGTCAGCTTTATTCTGGGCATCGTGATTGGCGGTTTGGCTGGGTATTATGGCGGTTGGGTCGATATGGTTGTGCAGCGCATGATCGAGGTCTTGCAGTCGCTGCCGTCTATTCCGCTGTGGCTTGCGCTTGCTGCGATCATGCCGGTGACATGGTCTCCGCTTGTTGTCTATTTCGGCATTACGTTGATACTCGGCCTGTTGGACTGGACGGGTCTGGCGCGCGCTGTGCGTTCCAAGCTGTTTTCCTTGCGTGAAGAGGATTATGTGATGGCGGCGCAATTGATGGGCGCTAAGCCTGCGCGCATCATATCCTTGCATCTGGTGCCGGGTTTCATGTCCCACCTGATTGCAACAGCCACAATTGCCATCCCCACAATGATACTGGGTGAAACGGCGCTCAGCTTCCTGGGACTTGGTTTGCGTCCACCAATCACATCATGGGGCGTATTGCTCATTGAAGCGCAGAACATAAATGTTGTTGCACTTTATCCCTGGTTGATGTTGCCTGTCGTCCCAGTCATTCTGGTTATCCTTGCATTCAACTTTCTAGGGGATGGACTCAGGGACGCGGCTGACCCATACAAATAATCGTACCGGGGAAGCGCTGATGGCGTTAAATGAATTTGAATAGCTAAACCGGGAGATCCGGCATGATAAATCGCCTCGGCAACGTTCACATACTTATGTATAGCCACGACACTTTTGGTCTCGGCCATTTGCGACGTTGCCGCGCGATTGCACATTCACTGGTTGAAAACTTCAAGGGTGTCAGCATTCTGATTGTCACGGGGTCACAGATTGCGGGCGCGTTCAACTTTTCTGCGCGTGTGGACTTTGTAAAAATTCCGTCAGTGATCAAGCTGTACAATGGCGAATATACCTCGATTGACAAGCATATTGACCTGACAGATACGCTGCAAATGCGTCAGTCCATTATCCAGAACACGGCTGAAACATTTCAGCCTGACATCATGATTGTGGACAAGGAACCGTTGGGCTTGCGTGGTGAAATGCTGCCAACGTTGAACTATTTGTCGCAAAATGGTTGCCGTTTGATCCTTGGCTTGCGCGATGTGATGGATTCATCTGAAAAGCTGAAAGCTGAATGGGCCAAAACTGACGTTCTGAAGCAGATCGAAAAACTCTATGATGATATCTGGGTCTATGGACCGAAAGACTTCTGGGATCCACTGCAAGGACTGGATGTAAGCGAAAGCTTGCGCTCCCGGATGACGTATCTGGGGTTTTTACGGCGTTCATTGTCGGTATCTCATGTTACAATCAATCGGCCAAAGCAACCCTATCTGCTGGTGACTGGCGGTGGAGGCGGCGACGGTGCGCAGCTGATGGAACAAACATTGGCTGCCTATGAACTGGCATCAGACAGGTTGCCCAAGGCCTTGTTCGTGCTCGGTCCTCTCATGCCAAATGAAAAGCGTGCAGCGATTTTCAATCGGGCTGCTGCAATGAGCAATATTGATGTGATCGAGTTTGACAACAACATGGAAGAGCTGGTGCAAGGCGCATCAGCGCTTGTGGGCATGTGTGGTTACAATACGTTTTGCGAGGTGTTGTCATTCAACAAACCGGCATTGATTGTACCGCGCACAAATCCACGCGAGGAACAGTATATTCGTGCAAAACGAGGTGCTGGGCTTGGTCTGATACAAATGATGTTGCCGAAAGAGGCAGATGACCCAGTACGCCTTGCCGAAGCTTTGGTGGCCCTTCCTTCCCGCCCTGGCCCTTCCTCAGTGGGAGGGGCGGACATGCTGAACGGACTTGAATCGATCCGTGATTTTGTTTCCGACTGGGCTGAAAACAGGCCTGCTGCCGACATTTACGCTATTTCAGGCGCAAACTGATTAGTCAAAGAATGGTCATGAGCGAACCGATTGCATTTGTCCTCAAGGGCTATCCGCGCCTTTCCGAAACCTTTATTGCGCAGGAAATTCTGGGGCTACAGCGCGCAGGACTTGCACTGGAAATCATATCGCTCAGAGCACCGACCGACACACGGCGTCACCCGGTTCACGATGAAATATCTGCCGAGGTTTTTTATCTGCCTGAATATGTCAAGGATGCGCCTTGGAGGTGCATGAGGGCGTGGCTCAAGGTTCGCGCCTTGCCGGGGTTCAAGGCAGCTTACAGGGCATTTCGGGCGGACTATGCCCGCGACCGGACGCCAAATCGGGCACGACGGTTTGTGCAAGCCATGGTGCTGGCAGCAGAACGCGGTGACAAGATCAGTGCACTGCACGCCCATTTCATTCACACACCTGCTTCGGTCACGCGCTACGCAGCTTTGATACTTGGAATTTCATGGACATGCTCGGCGCACGCCAAGGATATTTGGACAAGTCAGGACTGGGACCTTTCGGTCAAGCTGGCTGAGGCAAGCTGGACTGTGACATGCACCGAAAATGGTCACCGCACCTTGCAAGCGCTTGCTGGCGAGAATAGCCAGCGTGTCCACCTGTCCTATCACGGGTTGGACCTGTCACGTTTTTCCAGATTTGGAGGCAGACATCATGTGCGAGATGGTAGTGATCAACATGACCCGGTGAGGGTTGTCAGTGTTGGTCGGGCAGTTGAAAAGAAGGGCTATGATGTGCTGCTTGCAGCGCTTGCCTTATTGCCCAAGGATATCAGCTGGCGTTTTGATCATGCGGGCGGTGGTGACTTGCTGGATGAGTTGAAACAGCAAGCGGACCGTCTTGGTTTGACAGATCGCATCACATGGCATGGTGCCATGGCACAAGAGCGTGTGCTGGAGCTTTATCATCAGGGTGATATTTTCACATTGCCTTGTCGTATCGCCGCTGACGGTGACAGAGACGGTTTGCCCAATGTGCTGGTTGAGGCGGCCAGCCAGGCACTGACCCTGGTGTCAACGACAACATCCGGGGTGCCTGAGTTGATTGAAAGTGGCAGACACGGATTGCTTGTTGAACCTGATAATGCTGCTGCATTGGCCGAAGCGCTTGGCCTTGTCATGCGCGATCCCGCAATGAGGGACAGGCTTGCGCGGGCTGCGGAAGAAAGGGTGCGCACCGACTTTGATCACGTGACATCTATTGAACAACTTTTGCAGCTGTTTGACAGACACGAAAAGGCTCAAGCCTGATGAAAGTGATGTTTTATGTGCAGCATCTGCTCGGCATTGGTCATCTGGTGCGCGCAAGCAGAATTGCCCGTGCGTTGAAGACTGCGGGGCATGAGGTTGTGGTGGTCAGCGGTGGAATGCCGGTTGAGGGATTTCCAGGGTCGGATATTGCCTTGTGGCAATTGCCTTGTCTGCGCTCGGTTGATGTTGACTTTTCCGGACTTGCAACAACAGATGGAAGCCCTGCAACCGATGCTTTTCTGGATCAGCGCCGTGCAGCTTTGATTGCGGCTCAGGAGACGATAAGGCCAGACTGCGTGGTCATAGAAGCCTATCCATTCGCGCGAAGGCAAATGCGGTTTGAGTTATTGCCATTGCTGAAGCAGATTGCGGCCATGACGGATGAAGCCAGACCCATGGTGGTCAGCTCGATCCGCGATATCCTGCAACCAAAGTCAATTGAGCGCGACATTGATACGGCTGCACTTGTGCGTCAGTATTTTGATCTGGTGATGGTTCATGGCGACCCTGCGCTTGCCAGACTGGATGAGACTTTTTCGCAAGCAGACGAGATTGCTGATCTGGTTGTCTATACAGGGCTTGTTGCACCTGATGCAGACGATCCAGGCTCGAGCGAGACATATGATGTGATTGTTTCTGCAGGCGGAGGAGCGGTAGGAAGGGCCGTTTTGACAACTGCGCTGGAGATGTGCAGGTCAGGCGTTTTTTCAGAGTTGAGATGGTTGTTTGTGACGGGTGAAAATCTCAGCTCCGATGCCTATGCCCACCTTGAAAAGGATATGCCTGCGCACGCAAGGATTGCCCGGTTCATACCTGATCTGGCAGGCAGGCTGGGGCTTGCGAAGCTGTCTATCTCTCAGGCGGGATATAATACGGTGGCAGATATTTTGCGGGCAGGGTGTGCCAGTGTGCTGGTTCCGTTTGCCAACGGCAGCGAGCAGGAACAAACGATACGTTCAAGCAGATTACAAAAGGCCGGGCGTTGCGTGATGCTGGCGCAATCTGACTTGTCACGAGAAACACTTGAAGCTGCAGCGAGGAATGCGTTTGCGCAGCCCCAGACGAAGACTGCGGCCTCATTCTCACTGGATGGTGCGCAAAAAAGCGCAGCGATCCTGGCTGACAGGTTCAGTGCCTTCAGACGCGACCGATAAGCATGTACCTGGTGTATTTCGGCAATTTGTGTGAGCCTGTATAGTAAAGCTCTGACAGGTTTGCCTGGTGGGTGAATTGATCAATGCTTTCGACGCAATTGATGTGGGTTGGTTCTGCGACGTAGTTGTTGGATTGCAAGAGCACGAGACATCCACGCGGCAACAACGCCAGCCATTTTGGCAAGTCAGCAATATGTTCGCAGCTTGTGTTTATGACAAGGTCCGGGCGGTTTTCACCGCTATAATTCAGGTCATACATATCGGCAGTGACTGCGGTAAAAGTGGAATCACCTGCCAGGTATGAATTCAGTTTCTCGGCTATTTCGGCGACCTTGGGGTCGATGTCAAAACTGCTGAAATTTGCGATCTCGAAACGGGCATCGTCAAACAGCATTGCAGGCAAGACGCCGATCCAGCCGCCCATTATCCAGACATTTTCGAACTTGCCAGATGTGTGAATGGCCAACATGTCCCGCGCCCATTGCTTCGAGGCGACCTGCTTGTGGTTGAAGGCATTGTCGATCTGCAAGTCCGGAAAACTGGTGAAGGTGTTTGCGATTGCCGATATCAGCCGGGAGTTGGTGAACTTCGCTACACCGCGCAGGAGGTCAAAAACGAAATCCTTGTCATATGAATGAACTGCCACTCCTTGAACCTTTCCATATCACTGATTGTTGATGCTGACTTGTTTGGGAGTTACACCATTGCCATGCTACATCAAAGTACAAGTTCAACATCTAATTTCCATGAGGGATTGATGCACCAAAGTGTCACCAAAAGAGCTGAAAAAGTACAAGATGGACCAAATGGCATGCCGCATCTGGCTGGCCCAGCTGCGCATATTCGGCAGGTGATGGCGGCCAGTTTCGTGGATGGTCTGGATCACATTGTTGAGATCGGTGGACATTTGAGCCCGATATCGGCATATCTGCATCATGTGCCCAAGAGCTTTTTGTGTATCGACCCCAAGGCAGAGCCGCTTGAAGCAGACAGATTGAACGGCAGGCCGTGCCGTGTTCGCCATGTGGCCCGCAAATTTCAGGATGTTGACATTGAGATGGCGCCTGGAAGCTACGGTCTGGTTTTTGTCGGCTATTCCCTGAAACCCTTTGGATCGCTAGATCCGCTGGGGGAAAAGTTGTTTTCGCTTATCGACAACTCGGCTCTCACTGTGCTGGAATATCCCTGTAACCTGGAGCGCGCCACAAGCCAGATTGAACAGCTTGTTTTGAGGCCCGGTCTGGAGACGGTGGCGACGATCAATTTTACCATCAAGGATGGTTTCTTTGAGACGACAGAATATGGCGAAAGGCACCTTGTTGTTCTGAAGCCGGTCTAGAAAGTAAATACGTGACGGCATGCTTGATCCCAACATCCTGAAATTTACCTGGAAGTATTCAAAGTCGTCGCAATTGTGGATTCTGTTGATTGTGCTTTTGTCGATGCCGACGTATTTCATGTCGCTCGACCTGCCCAAGCAGATTGTCAACGGCCCGATACTGGGTGGTGGGTTTGAGACCGCTGGTGCCAGTCAGGTTTTCCTGCGGCTGGCATTTGATTTCAATGGACAGGAGTGGGTGCTGTTTGAAGGTGTGGAGCTGGCACGTCTCAACACACTGTTTGCATTGTCAGGGCTTTTCCTGACCCTGATAATCGTCAACGGCCTGTTCAAATTTTACATCAATACCTACAAGGGCAGGCTGGGTGAACGCATGTTGCGGCGTGTCAGGTTCCAGCTTATGGACCGCCTGCTTCGGTTTCCGGTGCGTGCTTTCAGGCGTGTGAAATCGTCTGAGATTGCCAGCATGGTGAAGGACGAAGTGGAACCCATTGGTGGTTTCATGGGTGATGCGTTTGTTCAACCACTCATGTTGGGCGGGCAGGCGATTACCGCCATGACCTTCATCATGTTGCAAAACCTGTATCTGGGGCTGATTGCGATGTCGATGATCGGCATTCAGTTCCTGATCATTCCGCGTATGCGCAAGCACCTCATTCGTCTTGGCAAGCAGCGCCAGATCACGGCCAGAAAGCTGGCGGGTCGGGTTGGTGAGGTGGTGGATGGTATCAATCATGTGCATGTCAACGATACGTCGCATTATGAACGCGCTGATATATCAAGCAGGCTGTCGGAGATTTTCTACATTCGATACGAGCTGTTCCAGCGCAAGTTCTTTACAAAGTTCCTGAACAACCTGCTGGCGCAGATAACCCCGTTTCTGTTCTATGTGGTGGGTGGTTATTTTGCCCTTCAAGGCAAGATTGATGTCGGCCAGCTGGTTGCAGTCATAGCGGCTTACAAGGACCTGCCATCACCCATCAAGGAATTGCTGGACTGGGATCAGCAACGCCTCGATGTAGAGGTGAAGTTCGCGCAGGTCGTCGAACAGTTTGATATTGAAGACATGCTGGATGAAAAGCTGCAGGCAGTGCCGGATGGTCCGGTGCCGGCGCTCGAGTTTCCAATTGAAGTCAACAATCTGAACGTAGTGGACGATACCGGCAGCACCTTGTTGTCAAGGGCCAGGCTGACCCTTGCTGCACACAAGACGCTTGCTGTTGTAGGGGCGGCAAACTCAGGCGCGGATGTTCTTGCTGACAGCCTTGTTCGTCTACAGGTAGCTGAGTCAGGCTCTGTCAGTTTTGGGGGCAAGGAAATCAGTGAGATCAGTGAGGCAATTATCGGGCGCAGGATTGGATATGCAGCGAGCGATATTTATTTGCCGCAAGGTACGTTGCGTGACGGTCTGTTGTATGCGCTGAAGCATCAGCCTGTGCGAGAGCGCATGTATGAAGGCGCTGATGCCGACAAGAGAAAGGAGTTTGTCACGGAAGCGCACCTTACCGCAAACACTGATCTTGATATAAATTCGGACTGGCTGGGTATTCAAGCTGATGGCGCTGAAGCAGATGTCAGTATGGCAATCAATCAAAGTGTTTTGAAGGTTCTCAGGGCGGTTGATCTGGATGGTGACGTGTTCAGTCTTGGTTTGCGCGGTCAGGTGGACCCGGCAAGGAACGCGGTCTTTACCGACAAGATTTTGCAGACTCGCAAGATGCTGCGCGAGCGGATGGATGAATTGAAGATAGCGGGGCTGGTGGAACCATTTGATGTGGATCTCTATGCCATGCAGGCGACGATTGCCGAAAACCTTTTGTTTGGAACGCCTGTTGGCGGCACGTTCAGCACTGAAAACCTGCGATCAAATCCGTATTTGCGCAAGGTTTTGAGTGCGTCCAGTCTGGAAGATGTGCTGGCTGAAAAAGGCCTTGAGTTTGCCGAGATGATCATTGGCCTGTTCCAGGATTTACCGCCCGATCATGAGTTCTTCAACCAGATAAGCTTCATGCCGGCAGAACGGTTGCCTGAATATGCAGCGCTTGCAAAACGATCAAAGCAGTCGGGGCTTGCGTCTTTAAGTACGGAGGAACGGTATTCCTTTATTGAGTTGACCTTCTCATATATTGAACCACAGCTGCGTATGGGTCTTGTGGATGATGACTTGCAGCAGCGTGTGCTGAGTGCGAGAAAAGCGTTCAAGGATGGCCTGCCAGCAGAGTACGTGGGTGCCATCAGTTTTTATGACCCTGAAACCTATAATGAGGCTGCATCGGTTCAGGACAACCTGCTGCTTGGTCGTGTCGCCTATGGTATCGCGAGAGGCCCGCAACGCGTGTTTGATGCGGTTGCAAGCTTGCTGGAAAAGATGGGCCTGCACGATGAAGTACTGGATATCGGGCTTGATTTTGATATTGGTACGGCTGGCAAGCGGTTGAATTCTGTGCAGCGGCAAAAGCTTGGATTGGCACGCGCGTTGATCAAGCAGCCTGATCTGCTGGTATTGAACAAGCCCTTGAGTGCTCTTGATACGCGTCAACAGGCTGCAATTATTCATTCTACAATGGCTTTTGCAGCAAGCATGGTACCTAAACCAGCAGTTTTATGGGTTTTGACGGATGCCGCAGCAACAGAAGAATTTGACGAGATTTGTGTGTTGGCAAATGGCAGAATTGTCGAAACAGGCAAGCGCGAAGCCCTGGTCAACGGCAATGGTGCATACGCAAAGCTGGTGTCTGGAACAGCTTGAGATCATTTCCGGGGAGGAACATCAATGTTGCTAAATGATGAAGTTGAACTGTTGGGCAAGGTCTCGTTGTTTTGCGGGTTGCAGCCTAGTCAGTTGAAATTGCTGGCGTTCACATCGCAGCGCATCAAGTTCGAAAAAGGCGAGATGTTGTTCAACCAGAACGATCCTGGCGATTCTGCCTATGTGGTTCTGTCTGGTGAAGCCGAGGTCATCGTGGACAATAAGGGTGTAAATCTTGTTGTTGCCAAGCTGGGTGAGAATTCCATCATTGGCGAAATTGCCATTCTGTGTGATGTGCCACGTACTGCCGGTGTCAGAGCAGCAACCGATCTCGAGACCTTGTGTATCGAGAAAGAGCAGATGCTCAAATTGCTCAAGGAATTTCCGAACATGTCTATAGAGCTGATGAAGGTGTTGGCAGAACGGCTGATCGCCACAACGGCTGATTTGTCAAAAGTGAAGGCACAGCTTGTGGCCCTGTCAGACAAAAAGTGACAGCGAGAGTATGCGTGTTTCGATCATAGGAGCAGGTCCAGCCGGACTTTACGCTGCCATTCTCATCCGCCAGGCAAGGTCTGACATTGATCTGCACATTGTTGAGCAAAATCCACAAGATGCCACATTTGGTTTCGGCGTTGTGTTTTCTGATCAGGCATTGGGGTTTCTACGCGATGATGATCCCCAAACGGCTGCGCTTATTGAGCCTTTTATGCAGCGCTGGTCAGACATTGCCATTGTTCACAAGGGTGAGCGCATAGCGATTGATGGTGTTGGCTTTGCAGCCATCGGTCGACTTGAGCTTTTGCGCCTGTTACGCCAACGCGCGAGCGAGCTTGGTGTGGTGGTAACGTACGGGACGCGACTTGATGCGCTGCCCTTGGCGGACCTGGTGATCGGTGCTGACGGTCTTAACTCGATTGTGCGGACGAGTGCGCCGGAACTGTTTGGTGCGCGGATGGATACACTCTCCAATCGCTTCATCTGGTTTGGTGCTGATTGCGAGTTTGATGCCCTGACGCAGACCTTCATTGAAACACCTATGGGCCGGTTCAATGCGCATCATTATCGCTATCAACCAGGACGAAGCACATTCATTATCGAAACTACTGATGAGGTCTGGCGAGCATCAGGATTTGCAGACATGGATGCTGAACGGACCCGGATTACCTGTGAAGGCTTGTTTGCAGGCGTACTGAAAGGCGCAAGGCTGATCGACAATAATTCAAACTGGAGACAGTTTCCAAACCTGATGTGCGATCACTTTTTTGCTGGCAATCAGGTGCTGGTCGGGGACGCGCTGCACACGGCGCATTTTTCAATTGGGTCCGGCACTCGCCTTGCGCTGGAAGATGTCATCGCACTGGTACGGGCGTTGAAGCAACATGACTGGCAGATTGGCGAAGCTCTGCCTGCCTATCAAACGGCACGGCAAGCCGCGCTCGAAAAGATTGTTTCAGCGGCAACTCGCTCAGCGCTTTGGTATGAGGAATTTGACAAACACATGGACATGGAGCCATGGCCGTTTGCGCTTTCCTATATCAGGCGAGCAGGCAGGCTTGATGCTGAGAAATTGCACAAGTTTGCACCAGGTTTTGCTGCAGAGCTTGAAGAGCGTGGTATTTCGCTGTCTACTTGAACAGACTTAAAGCCCAAGTGAGAAAACATGACACAGCCCTCTCCCCAGAACAGTGCCGAGCGTGATGCATTTTATAAGTCTATCGAACCGGAAAGCATGCGCGCACTTTGGTCGGTCATGGGCGCGATCATCACGCCGGAGCCGAAGAGTGGGTGTCAGCCGTTCCTGTGGCGGTATGAAAGCGTGCGTTCCAGGCTTATTGAGGCGGCAGACCTGATCACGGCCAAGGAAGCGGAGCGGCGCGTGCTCATCCTTGAAAACCCTGGTTTGAAAGGCACCTCCAAGTGCACCACATCGCTGTATTGTGGTGTGCAGCTGGTTATGCCTGGAGAAGTGGCGCCCGCGCATCGCCATACCCAGTCGGCATTGCGGTTTGTGCTGGAAGCATCCGGCGGGCATACGGCGGTGGGGGGTGAAAAAACCCGGATGCATTTTGGTGATTTCGTCATTACACCCAACTGGCAATGGCACGACCACGGCAATACCTCTGATGATCCGGTGTTGTGGCTGGACGGGCTGGACATACCGCTGGTGCAGTTTCTGGATGCGTCATTTGCCGAAGGGTTTGGCGAGGACCAGCAACCCATCACCAAGCCAACGGGTGACAGCAATGCACGTTATGGGGCGAATATGCTGCCTCTGGGCTATGAGAAGGTGGCGGCGACCTCACCCATCTTCAACTATCCGTTTGAGCGCTCTCGCGAGGCACTTGAGCACATGCGCCGGATGGAAGAGTGGGACCCGTGCCACGGTCTGAAAATGCGTTATATCAATCCGGTCGACGGCGGCTGGGCGATGCCAACTATTGGCACCTGCCTGCAGTTGCTGCCCAAGGGTTTCACAAGCGCGCCTTACCGCTCAACAGATGCAACGGTGTTCGCGGGCGTTGAGGGTAAGGGCAGGTCAACAATTGATGGGCAGGTGTTCGAGTGGGGCCCGCGCGACGTGTTCGTGGTGCCGAGCTGGAAGGAAGTGGTCCATGAGACATCGGAAGACGCGGTGCTGTTCAGCTATTCTGACCGGCCTGTGCAGGAGAAATGCGGTCTGTTTCGTGAACGCCGCGGCAATGGGTAGGTGGGTGTAAAATGCCTGAACTAAGATTGTATGGTCATCCTGACTCTGGTCATGCCTGCAAGGTTGCACTGGCGCTTTCGCTGGCTGGTCTACAACATGAAACCGTGTGGGTTGACATCTGGGCGGACCCTGCAACACGGCCTGCTGACTTCCTTGCGGCAAGCCCATTTGCAGAGGTGCCATTATTGTTGATCGATGGTGAGGCCTATGTGCAGTCGGGTGCGATATTGCTTGAAATTGCAAGTCACTTTGGCTGCCTGGATGGCGACAACCCAACAGGGCTACGCCGTGCGCGTGAATTGATCATGTGGGAGGCAAACCGGATCGGGATGTGTCTGCCACAACTCAAGGAGGCAAGGCGTGTCAAGGGGGAGGGCTTCCCAAGCGGCGCTGTCGAGTGGCTGGGTATGCGTTACGAAGCTGATTGCAAGAGGTTTGCGGTGCTTCTGGGTGAGCAACCTTTCTTCCATGGAGCAGAACCGGGTGCTGGTGACTGTGCGATATGGGGCTACACCCAATGGCTGGCAGAAGCCGGTGTTGAGCCAACATCTGTCATGCGACAGTGGATAGAACGCATGCGTGCCCTGCCTGCCATGAAGACACCGGTTGAGTTTTTCCCTGTTACAGAGGCCTGAACCAGCTTGACCTTCAGCTTTTCCAACATGGAGAGGCACTGGTCGAGCTAAGCCCAGAGAAGCATTTGCCACTCTCTCGTTGTTGCACTCCAGTGTTATTGCTATTGCTACAGGTAGCAGCGAAGGAAGATTACGGATGATTGACATTGAAAAGGTACGGCAAGACACGCCGGGCTGTGAAGCTGTTTTGCATTTCAACAATGCAGGCTCCTCGTTGATGCCGAAAGTGGTTTTCGAGGCTTTGCAGTCGGTTCTGCAAGACGAATACCTTGTAGGCGGCTACGAAGCGGAGCGCCGGGCAAAGGAGGACATAGAAGCCTTCTATTCCGAGTTTGCTGCGCTTTTGAACTGTTCGCCCGATGAAATCGCCTATGTTGAGAATGCAACGCGGGCGTGGGACATGGCGTTCTATGGGCTGAACCTGAAAAGGGGAGATCGGGTCATCACGCATGGCTCGGAATACGTATCCAATTATCTAGCGCTGCTTCATCAGTCCCAGCGTCTCGGTTTCGAAATCGACCTCGTGCCGTCTGATAAAACGGGCCAGATCGACGTTAATGCCCTCGATCAGATGATCAAACCGGAAACCAAACTCATTGCTATCACGCATGTTCCGACTCAGGGGGGTCTGGTAAACCCTGCTGCTCTGGTTGGGAAAATTGCCAGGAAGCATGGTGTTCTTTATCTTCTGGACGCTTGCCAGTCGGTTGGTCAGATAGACATTGATGTCGCTGAAATTGGGTGTGATTTGCTGTCAGGTACAGGGCGAAAATTTCTTCGCGGCCCTCGTGGAACAGGTTTTCTGTATGTGC
>JBAUGO010000057.1:0-4710 GCA_049679775.1 Anderseniella sp. | reverse complement strand
CTTGAATGGCCTAGGTATTAGCGCAAGTCGGAAAGGGAAGCGGCCAAACCAGACTTTCGTACAGTTTGCAGCATCGGTTGAATTGGGCTCAAGGCAGGCATTCCCCGCAATGCACAAAGCTGCCCTTTGCAAGGGGTCAGGTCAGCCAGTCACAAACCAGTTCGCCCGCAACGCCAACCATTATTCCTTCTCCTGATCAGCTTTCAACCGCATGTCTAGGTAGTCAGCACAGATTTCAGTCAGTTGCGGAATCTTGCCTTCAAAGAAATGGTTGGTATCAGGCATCACCTCATGGTCGATCTTGATGCCTTTTTGGGTTTTCAGCTTGGCGACCAGAGCATTGATCGATTCTGCGGGGGTGATGGTGTCATGCTGGCCGTTCACGAAAATGCCTGATGCGGGGCAGGGCGCCAGGAACGAGAAGTCATAATGCTTGGCCAAAGGCGCTACAGAAATAAAGCCGTCAATTTCAGGACGACGCATCAGCAACTGCATGGATATCCACGCGCCAAATGATATGCCAGCGATCCAGCAGGTTTGCGCTTCCTTGTTGAAGGTCTGCATCCAGTCGAGAGCGGCCGCAGCGTCCGAGAGCTCACCAGCTCCATTGTCGAACAGCCCCTGTGATCGGCCAACTCCGCGAAAATTGAACCGAAGTACTGAAAACCCCCGCTCCTTGTACATATAATAAAGGTCGTGCACGATCGGGTTGTTCATCGTGCCGCCAAACTGCGGATGAGGGTGCAGTATCAGCGCGATAGGCGATCCATGCTTCGGATTATGATGATAACGACCTTCGATGCGACCGGCAGGTCCGTTGAAAATAACCTCAGGCATGGGATGTGACGTCCTGTCTAGATGAGTGGATACTCGGGGTGGAAGTCCCGACAATGGGATTGGCGTATCGGCATATGAAAAAATTGATCAAACTGCTGATATCACTCGGCTGCAATTGTTGACTCTGTTCGTCGGGTACTCTATGTCCAGTTTAGAATAGTTCAAGAAAACGTTTTGGACCGTGATTGCGGTACCGAAACGCGGTCTTACACAATTTGTCCGCTCAAATGCAAGCTAAACAGCCGCATCATGTGCTGCAATCTCGGTTTTCAGCATGATCGACCAAAAAGGTGAAACATGAAACTTTCAACCAAGGGAAGATATGCCGTCATGGCGATGGCGGATATCGCGTTGCAGGCCGAAGAAGAGCTTGTGACCTTGAGTGATGTGGCAGAGCGTCAGGATATTTCGCAGGAATATCTTGAGCAGCTGTTCTCAAAGTTGCGCAAGGCAGGTCTTGTGGAAAGCCAACGAGGCCCAGGTGGTGGTTATCGTCTGGCGCGACCAGCAGACAGGATCAATATCGCTGACATCGTATCGGCAGCGGATGAACCCTTGCAGGTAACCCGCTGTCAGGGTGATGCCATAGAAGGCTGCGTGAAAGGCGAAAAGTGCGTCACGCATGAACTATGGGCTGCACTTGGCCGCCAGGTTTACGGGTTTTTGTCGGCTGTCACTCTTGGGGATGTGGTCAACAGGCGCAATCTGGCACTTGAAGCGTCCATCCGACGGGCAAAGGCGCATCCTGTGTCCAACATGGCGCAAGGATGATTGGCAATAATCCATGCGGACCTACCTCGACCATAATGCCACCAGCCCCTTGAGGCCCGAAGCGCGCGACGCGATGATTGCGGCGATGGACATGGCTGCGAACGCATCGTCCGTCCACAGGGAAGGCCGCAAGGCACAAGCCTTGATCGAAACTGCCCGTGACACGATCGCAAAATCACTCGGTGTCATTTCACCAGGCGTCATTTTTACCTCAGGTGGCTCGGAAAGTTGCAATCATGCCATTCGTGGCGTGAATGTTGATCGTGTCCTGGTGTCGTCTATCGAACACCCGTGCGTGCTGGAGGCTGCAAAGGCATCAGGAAAGCTGACCAGCCTGATACCGGTTGATAGCAATGGCATTATTGACCTTGCCGCTCTTGATACACTGTTACGGGACGGACAAGGCCGTGCCTTGGTTTCTGTCATGCTGGCCAACAATGAAACCGGTGTCATCCAGCCAATCCGCGATATTGTGGCGCTAGCTCAAAAGCATGACGCCCTGGTTCATACAGATTGTGTTCAGGCGTTCGGCAAAGTGCCTGTTAATTTCGGCCTTCTGGGTGTCGACATGTTGTCGGTATCAGCTCACAAACTGGGCGGCCCGCAAGGCATAGGGGCACTTGTTGTGCGTGACGGATTGCCTGTCACACCGTTGATTGCAGGTGGCGGGCAGGAGCTTCGTCGCAGGGCAGGGACTGAAAACGTGGCAGCTATTGCAGGCTTTGCAGCAGCCGTTGCAACTTCCTCAAATGATGCGACACATGGTAATTCAAGCAATATCAGCAAGTTGCGTGACCAGCTTGAATCATCACTCAAAGGTCATGGACTTGATATAACTGTATTTTCCAGCTCCGTAGATCGCTTGCCCAATACAGTTTGCTTTTCTGCTGATGGCTTGAGCGCAGAAATGCTGGTCATGGCTTTTGACCTTCAAGGCGTTGCTGTTTCATCGGGTTCGGCGTGTTCATCGGGCAAGGTTCAGGCAAGTCATGTCCTGTCTGCCATGGAAGTGAAGGATGAACTGGCAAATGGCGCCATCAGGGTGAGCCTTGGCTGGTCAACAACCGTACATGACATAAACAGGTTTTCCGAAGTTTGGCAGCACATAGCGGCGCGACATTGCGCACGTGCTGCCTGAACAGTTTGACGATCAGGAGAGGCGAGAGATGCCCGATATTGAAACAATTGAAGCCGTCAGGGATATTGACGTTGACAAATACAAGTACGGCTTTGAAACCGACATAGAATCCGACATGTCCCCAAAGGGTCTGTCCGAAGAAGTCATACGGTTTATTTCTGCCAAGAAGGAAGAGCCGCAATGGATGCTGGATCAGCGCCTTGAGGCCTATGCGCGCTGGTTGAAAATGGATGAACCTGACTGGGCCAAGGTCAGTTATCCCAAGATCGACTTTCAGGACATTTATTATTATTCCGCACCCAAGGGGCAGACCGGACCAAAATCGCTGGATGAGGTTGATCCGGAGCTTTTGCGCACCTATGAGAAACTGGGCATACCGCTCAAGGAGCAGGAACTGTTGGCAGGTGTTCGCAAGCAGGGCGAACCCAGTGATCTAGATGGTATTGAGGGCCAGTCCTATACGTCAGGCAAGGTTGCCGTGGATGCCGTGTTCGACTCGGTGTCGGTCGTCACAACCTTCAAGAAGGAGCTTGCCAAGGCGGGTGTTATCTTCTGCTCCATTTCCGAAGCCATCCGCGAACATCCCGAACTGATCAAGAAGTATCTGTTTTCGGTGGTTCCGCAGGCCGACAATTATTATGCCGCTCTGAACTCCGCCGTCTTTACGGACGGTTCGTTCGTCTACATCCCTGAGGGTGTGCGCTGTCCGATGGAGCTTTCAACCTATTTCCGCATCAATGCGGAGAACACCGGCCAGTTTGAGCGCACGCTGATCATCGCTGAAAAGGGCTCATATGTATCCTACCTTGAAGGCTGCACCGCGCCAATGCGCGATGAAAACCAGCTTCACGCAGCTGTTGTTGAACTGGTTGCCATGGAAGATGCCGAGATCAAGTACTCGACTGTGCAGAACTGGTACCCAGGTGACAAGGACGGCAAGGGCGGCATCTATAACTTCGTCACCAAGCGCGCTGATTGCCGCGGCGACAACTCCAAGGTGTCGTGGACACAGGTTGAAACAGGCTCGGCTGTAACCTGGAAATATCCATCCTGCATCTTGCGCGGTGACAACTCGCGCGGAGAGTTTTACTCCATAGCCATTTCCAACGGCTACCAACAGGTGGACTCAGGCACCAAGATGATCCACCTCGGCAAGAATACAACCAGCCGCATCATCTCCAAGGGTATCGCTGCCGGTCACTCTGACAATACCTATCGCGGCCTTGTGACCACCCACAAGAAGGCAAAGGGTGCTCGCAATTTCACCCAGTGTGACTCGTTGCTTATCGGCGACAAGTGTGGCGCACATACGGTGCCCTACATTGAATCCAAAACCCGTACCGCCACCTTCGAGCATGAAGCGACCACGTCGAAAATCTCAGACGACATGCTGTTTTATTGCCAGTCACGCGGGCTGAACGAAGAAGAGGCCGTGGCTCTCGTCGTGAACGGTTTTGTGCGCGATGTGCTGCAGCAATTGCCCATGGAGTTCATGGCCGAAACACAGAAGCTGATCGGCATCTCGCTGGAAGGTTCGGTTGGCTGATGAACGAGCAGGCAGACAAGCTGGCAACCTTTAATGCGCAGGCCCGGAAGATATTTCTTCTGGCTCTGCCGTTTGCCGTGCTGTTCTGGGCATTCGGCATAAATTTTGGCGGCGCGGAAGAGGGAGGGGCTGCGTGGATCAACGCACCCATGCTGATTGCTGCATCGGCTTTTGTGGGCTGGATTGCGGGAGAACTGTTACTCCTGTTCAGGAAGGCAAAGTAATGAACCTGGCAATGCTCCAGACAATGGTGATTTTGCTGACCCTGTACGTGGTGCAGAAAATGAAATCGAGAACGAATTGCGTCATCCCGGACTGGATGAACGCCTTGGCAGAAGGATATTGAAATTGCTGGAAATCAAGAACCTCCACGTAAAACTGGAAGAGGAAGACAAGCAGATCATCAAGGGTCTGGACC
>JBAUGO010000056.1:0-7776 GCA_049679775.1 Anderseniella sp. | reverse complement strand
GTGGCATCATCAGGCGCACTTATTGTCAGTGCTCCTGTGTCTTCATCAATGCTGGCTGTGAACCCGGCCATCTTTGGATAAACCGTCATTTGGATGAAACTGCGCGACGGGGTCCATGACCGGTCATCTTTTGGGGCAGGTTGGTTGCCGGATGTGAAGGCAAAGGCGCGGTCATGGACCAATCCTGCACCTTGCTTGAGAACGCCTCTCTGCAACCGTTCAGCTCGCATACCCTTGACTGGATATCGGTAAATGTACTCTACGCGCATCGTCATCTCAGCGCACCGGTCGCCTGCCAAAGCCAATGTGTTTTTTCAATTGCTGCTCGCGATAGAGTGTGAACAGGCCCGAGCCAACAATAAGCACAATGCCGATCATTGCCCAGAGGTCGGGAACTTCTCCAAATACCAGATAGCCCAGTATGAGTGCGTAGATGATGAGCGTATAACGGAACGGTGCCGTATTGGCGATTTCTGAATCCCTGAGCGCCATCACCGTCGTCAGGTAACCACCTACGAGGAAGACCGATCCCACTGCAATCCAGCCAAGCTGCGATCCTGTGGGAAGTTGAAATCCATAAAACAGGGTCCAGATCAGGCCTCCCAGCATGACGCCGATGGAATTGGCAAGTGCCACAACAATGGAAGGCACATGAATGGACAGATTTCGCGTTGCAAGATCTCTCAACGCAACCAAAAGCACACAAAAAAGCGAAAGCCAGAAATAGTTGTTGAACCCTTCTGCTCCTGGTTTGACGATCAGGAGTACGCCAGCAAAGCCTACCAAAATGGCGCTCAATCTGCGCCAGCCCACGGCTTCGCCCAGGAATGCCGCCGCCATCAAGGTGACAACCAGCGGAACCGATTGCAGGATGGAACTGAGTATGGACAAGGGCATGTTGAACAGCGCAATGATAAACGAAAAAGTCGACGCCACATCAAACAGCGTGCGCAGCATAACCTGTTTTGACAAAGCTTTTGGCACATCGCGCACCTTGCCCATGAGTACAACCATGACGGCAATGATCGAACTGGCAAATAATCCGCGGATCATGATGAACTCACCGACGTTCACCTGACCGCCCATGGTTTTTGCAACCGTATCGTTAAGTACAAAACACAACATGGCAAACGACATCAGCGCACCACCACGCACGGCACTTGGCGTGGGCAACAGCTTGTCGGTTTTTGTGGTATCAGGAGCGTTCATGCAGCCTGCATTTCAATTGGATGGCAAACCCAAGCAATAGGGTAATTTTCCACAAAACACCATTGCATTGCACACATGAACATCATGTGCGATTAGCTGTGTAATTTTATCTCTTGTACAAAAGGCAAAAAAACGATGAGCGAAGGCGGTAATGTTGATAAGCGTTATGACAAGGCGTTTCCTGTATCATGGGAGCAGTTCCACCGTGATGCTCGCGCGCTCACATGGCGGCTCAATGAATATGGCCCCTTTCATGCCGTGGTGGCTATTACCCGTGGCGGACTGGTTCCAGCGGCAATCGTTGCGCGAGAGCTTGGCTTGCGTGTCATTGATACCATCTGCGTTGCTTCATATGACTATGGCGAGCAGGGAGAGCTTAAGGTCTTGAAGGAAGTCAAGCAGGAGCTGGCCGTTGATGGTGGCAAGGGTGTGTTGATCATCGACGATCTGGTCGACACAGGTAAAACGGCAAAAGCAGTGCGTGATCTGCTGCCGGAGGCTCATTTTGCAACTGTGTACGCAAAGCCGTCAGGCCGGCCGCTGGTTGACACATTTGTAACTGAAGTAAGTCAGGACACCTGGATATATTTACCCTGGGATTTGACCTTGCAGTTTGCGCCACCAATCCGTGAAGGTGCCAGTGTATAGTCAGGGGTGAATTGATGTTTGAGGGGAGATGCTTTTGACCATTCAGATTGATGCAGCTTCAAATAACACCTTGCCGCAGGCCTTGCTTGATGCCGCCTCAAAATATGGCAGGTCATTGCCTGTTCTTGAAGATCAGACCCGCACCATGATGTCTTATGACAGGCTTGTTCTGGGAGCCATGGTGCTCGGCCATGCCTTTGCGAAACAGACCCAAAAAGGTGAGGCTGTTGGTGTTCTGCTACCAAACGTAAACGCCACTGCTGTGACGCTGTTTGGTCTTTTGTGGCATGGGCGCGTTGCAGCCATGCTGAATTTTTCAGCGGGTCAGAAAAACATTCTGTCAGCCTGCCGCACAGCAAACATCAAGCTTGTTTTGACCTCCAGGACTTTCATTGCCAAGGCCAGCCTTGAGCCAGTTGTCGACGCGCTGGAGCAGCAGGTTCGCATCGTTTATCTGGAGGATATCCGCAAGTCTCTCGGTTTGCTGGACAAGGTGCGCGGTTTTATCAACAAGCTGCGCGCGGCCTCGGTTCACACGGCAACAGGTGCAAAGCCTGCTGACCCGGCAATCATCCTGTTCACATCCGGCTCTGAAGGTGAACCGAAAGGTGTGGTCCTGACCCATCGCAATTTTCTGGCCAATGTGGCTCAGGTGAGTGCCCACATTGATTTGTCGAGGTACAGGATATTCTTCAATCCGCTGCCTGTGTTTCATTCAGTTGGCATGACGGGGGGCCTTCTGGTGCCATTATTGAAAGGCATCAAGGCGGTGCAATATCCAAGCCCGCTTCACTACAGGGAAATTCCGAAACTGGTCGGCGAGGTCAAGGCAGACCTGCTGTTCGGCACGGATACATTTCTGGCAGGGTACGCGCGTGCAGCGGCGCCTGAAGACCTTGCCTGCGTCAAACTGATCCTGGCGGGTGCCGAGCGGGTAAAACCTGAAACCAGAAATCTCTGGGCGCGTCACGGAACAGAAATTGTGGAAGGTTACGGAGCAACGGAGTGTTCGCCCGTCATCGCGCTCAATCAGCCAGATAACAATCGTCCTGGCACTGTCGGTCAACTTTTGCCAGGGCTGGATTTTCGCCTTGATCGCGTCGAGGGCATACATGAGGGTGGCCAACTGGTCGTCAAGGGACCAAATGTCATGGCGGGTTACATGCTGCCTGGTGATAATGGCAAATTGACGCCTCCTCTGGACGGTTGGCATAATACGGGCGATATTGTCGAAATCGACGAGGATCGTTTTGTCACCATCAAGGGTCGTGCCAAACGATTTGCCAAAATTGCTGGCGAGATGGTGTCACTGGGTGCAATCGAGGCACTGGCATTTGGCTTGTGGCCAGATCACAGTCATGTTGCCATTGCTCTTGATGATGGTCGCAAGGGTGAACGCATCATTCTGGTCACCGACCAGGAAAACGCCAATCGCGCAGATTTTCTAAACTATGCCAAGGCAGAAGGTGTGCCGGAACTATGGGTGCCCAAATCAGTCATGATAGTTGATGCGATACCGGTCCTGGGGTCTGGTAAAACAGATTATGCCGGTGCACAGAGACTAGTGGAAACCAACAGTTCCCTGTTGTAGACAATATCGATTGCAAGGGGCGAATTTGAAGGATAACCCGGAACTGGTATCAAAAGCTCTTTGAATTGGTTGAGTACGCGGACGTGGCGAAATGGTAGACGCAAGGGACTTAAAATCCCTCGGCCTTTAGGCTGTGCGGGTTCAAGTCCCGCCGTCCGCACCAATCTACGAGTATCAGTTCCACAATTTGCCAGGAGCATTTGCATTGACAGTCAGCGAAGAAATCGTCGAAAGCCTTGTGCGCAACAAGGTCGAGTTTGTAACCACCGTTCCGTGCAAGCAATTGGCAGAGGTGATTGAGGGTGTTGAAAAACATCCCGCCATCATGCACGTGCCTTCCAACAAGGAAGATGAGGGCATGGGGCTGTGTGCTGGTGCTTATATGGGTGGTAAACGTCCTTGCATCATCATGCAGAACACCGCCATTGGCGTTACCATCAACACGCTCGCAACCTTGATCCAGTATTACAATATGCCATTGCCGATGCTGATCAGCTATCGAGGTGAAATTGGCGAGCGCGTTGCCTGCCAGGTTGAAATGGCGGTTCACACCAAAGCATTGCTGAACCAGCTCAATATCCAGACCTATCATTTCCATGAGCACAAGGACATTGAAGACCTCGATAGCATTCTCAACCACACCTATATGAGCCGCAAACCAACGGCCATTCTGACAGACAGCAATTTCTGGGGAGGGTATTGATCATGATCCGCAGCGACATTCTGAAGAATCTCATACCCGTCATTTCCGAACATCTGGTTGTGTGCAATATCGGTTTGCCAAGCCAGGAACTGCACATGATGGATGACCGCGCGTCCAATTTCTACATGCTCGGCACCATGGGGCTGTCCTCTTCCATTGGTCTTGGACTGGCGCTGGCTCAAAAAGCCAAAGTCATATCCATTGATGGTGATGGTTCGGTTCTGACCAATCTCGGCACCTTGCCAACCATTGCCAACAACCCGGCCGATAATTTCATCCTGTTTATTGTGGATAATGGCAGTTATGGCTCAACGGGTGACCAGCCAACCTACGCGGGAATGAAGACCTCTTTGACCGCCGTTGCCAGTGCCTGTGGTTGCGATAATGTCATTGAGTGTCAGGCCGAAGAAGCCGTTGACGTCATGAAGGCAGCACTTGCCTCCAACAAGATGACCGTCATCGTGTGCAAGTGTGAAAGCGGTAACATCAAGGTTCCGGTTATCGAGTATGACGCGCCTTATATCAAGCACCGCTTCATGGAAGAGGTGAAGCGCCAGAACGCGTGATTGTTCATGTTTGACAACACCATTCACGGATATGCTGATGCGCGCCGAATTGCGCAGAAAAAACTACCGTGGATGGTGTTTGACTATATTGACGGGGCCGCAGGCGAGGGGACTGGAGAGCTGATTGGCCTGGATGCCCTTCGCGCCATCCGCTTGCTGCCACGCAGTCTGGTAAATGTCGAAAAGCGCAATACATCGGTAGAAATTTTCAACCGGCGCAGCGAACGCCCTTTCGGCATATCTCCGATGGGAATGTGCAATCTTGCGGGCCCTGGCACCGACAAGGCATTTGCACACCTGGCAGCCAGCCACAACATGCCCGTTGGTGTTTCCACAGCCGCCTCAACATCGCTGGAACAGATGGCTGAATGGTCGAACGGCAATGCCTGGTTTCAACTGTATTTCAGCGGCAACGAAGAGGCTTCATTCAAACTGTTGGACAGGGCAAAAGCTGCCGGATACGAAACTCTCGTCCTGACGGTGGATGTACCGGAAGTGGGCCGTCGCCCGCGAGAACTGCGCCGTGGTTTCAAGATGCCATTCAGGATCGGGCCATCACAATTCATCGACTTCGCCTTGCATCCGCGCTGGTCAATCGCAACCCTCATCAATGGCAAGCCGGAGCTGGCCAATTTCGGCGGCAAGTTTGGCGATTTTGACCGCACCAGCAGCAGGGCAGGGGCAGACTGGGCATTGCTGGACCGTATCCGGAGCAAATGGAATGGCAACCTTGTCGTCAAGGGTGTCTTGAATGCTGACGATGCTGTGCGCATGAAAAAGGCTGGCGTTGATGCCATTCAGGTTTCAAGCCATGGCAGCAGGCAGCTTGAGGCAGCGCCCCCACCAATCCTTGCCCTGCAGAAAATTCGCCACGCGGTCGGCAATAGCTATCCGTTGTTTTTTGACAGTGGTATTCGCTCTGGCGAAGACATCGTCAAGGCCCATGCAATGGGGGCGGACTTTGTGTTGCTTGGCCGGGCGTTTTCATTTGCCTATGCCGCTGGTGGTCGCCGTGGGCTTGAGCAAATGAGCGATGCACTGGTTGCTGAAGTCAGCATAACCCTGGCACAGCTCGGCTTGCGCTCCATGGCCGAGATTGACGCAAAAGCAATCTGGCAGAAATAACATCTGCCCGGCATGTACTAACTGCACAATCACGTTTGCCCAGAGTGAGCGAAGCGCTAGCCCCACTTATGTTCGTTGTCGGAATGGAGAACCATGTTGGCCATCGTGACGTTGCGCGGTCGTGTCAGGGCAAATATGCCAGCTTCCACCACATCGCGTGATGTCACCATGTCCTTGTCCGATCGCGCTGCGTTCCAGGCGTCTGCTTGCAGGGGTGTTACCGTCTCCAGGTCTGGCGGAAAGATTGCATGGACCCGGATCGGTTGACCCGCCAGTTCTTCCCGCAATCCATCGGCAAGACCTGTCTGGGCATGTTTTGCCATTCTGTATGGCACAGCCGCACCTGCATTGGGGCGGTTAACTATGCCGGACGTTGACACGATATTGAGAATGTCGCCTGCGCCGCTCGCGGCCAGAGACGGGACCAGTTTGCGGCTCAACAAAAAGGTGCCAGTCGCAGCGGCATTGATCGTATTGACGACGTCATAGGCGTCATACTCGTCCATCTTGCCGGACAGCCATTGTGCCCCATTGTTTATGAGTATGTCGAGTTTCGGATATCTGGCTGCAATCTCTTCGCCAAACTCATTGGCGCGCCCGACTTCAGCCAGGTCCAGCAGATGGGTCTCAGGCTTGGTGCCACATCTTAACCGGATGGCATCGGCGGTACCTTCCAGTACCTCCGTCAACCGACCTGTCATGATGACATGACAACCAGCATCGGCAAATACGGTCGCAAAGGCCGCACCAAGTCCGCGGGATGCACCGGTAATGAGAACAGACTTGCCTTTCAGTGCGGTCATATCCATCTACACGTCTCCTTCGGTTGCAATAATGAGAGGTCGATCCGCCTTGCCATAGGCTTTCAAGGCAGCATACCCGGCGGCTCCCGACGGCGTTGTCGCAATGCCCATGGCCGTCAGTCGCCTTGCCGCATCGCTGGCCTGCTCGTCCGTCACCGTCATGTAATCAACGCCGGTACGATCAAAAATGCCGAATGCAATCAGTGACGGTTCCTTGCAGTCAAGCCGACCCATGTTTGACTCCTTGCCCATAACCTGAACCGGATAACCGGCTGCGGCACTTTCGGTCAGGCAGGGTGCTTCAGAAGGTTCCACGATGATGATGTCAGGCTGCACGGCCCAGGTCTTGCGGATCATGTGGGTGACGGCACCTGCGATGCCGCCGACACCTGCCTGCAGGAAGACATGACTCGGCCAGTCATTGGATTTTTCAAACTCGGCGCGCATCTCTTCTGCAATCACCGTGTAACCTTCCATCACCAGCAAGGGGCAATGGGAATATCCAACCCAGCATCCATCGGCCAGCAGGATCGCACCTGTGTCTCGAGCATTGCTGATGGCGGCTGCGTTACTGGCGGCATAGTCATCGCCCGCGCGAACCACCTCAGCGCCTTGCGTTTCCCGCAACCGGGTTTCAAATCCGTCAGGCACGGTTGAGGCAAGGAAGATGCGTGCCTTGGCGCCGAAAATACGCGCACCTGCGGCAACGGCCATGCCGTGATTTCCAGCACTGGCGCAGACAAACGTCATTGAGGACGCAAACGCCTTGACCTCGTCGAGCAGGTAGTCTTGCGGTTTGAGCGCATCATGGCCTGCACCAATCCAGGCTTCATTGATGAGGCGGGCCACGGCATAAACCCCGCCCAGCGCCTTGAACGCGCCAAGGTTCATGCGGTTGGTCTCATCCTTGACCAGCATTGACCCGCCGCCGGGTGCAAATTTTGTCACCAGCGGTGTCGCCGCGTAGGCAGGGCAATGGGCCAGCAATGATAGTGGAATTGAAGGATCCGGATCGAATACCGGTACGTCGGAAAGCTGTGCGATTTGTTTTATCATGGCAACAACTTATTGCCAGCGCGCCAACTTTGCCAGACCTAGTTCAGCACCTGAATCGAGACCCTGGTCACTCCC
>JBAUGO010000055.1:0-11756 GCA_049679775.1 Anderseniella sp. | reverse complement strand
TTGACCAGACAATCACCAAACGCATAGGCATAAACATAAAACGGCGAGTGGATGAAATGCGGGATATAGGCCCAGAAATTTTCATACCCCGGACCAAACTCAATTGCATCACCCAGCGCTTCCTTTTGTGTCCTGAGCCAAATTTCGCCAATCTGTTGTGAGGTAAGCTCACCTTCGCGTCGGGCTGTATGGACATCGCGCTCAAAACAATAAAATGCAATCTGGCGAACCACAGTGTTGAGCATGTCCTCAACCTTGCCAGCCAGCAGCACCTTGCGGGCCTTGGGGTCAGTGGTTTGATTGAGCATCGAGCGGAATGTCAGCATTTCACCAAACACGGAGGCCGTTTCAGCCAGCGTCAGAGGTGTAGAGGACATCAGCGCACCTTGCTCACCCGCCAATACCTGGTGCACCCCATGCCCTAATTCATGCGCCAGCGTCATGACATCGCGTGTCTTGCCCTGATAATTCAGCATCACATATGGATGCACAGATGGCACGGTAGGATGAGCAAAAGCACCCGATGACTTGCCCGGCCGTACAGGCGCATCAATCCAGCGCTGATCGAAAAACTGCCTGGCAATATTCGCCATTTCAGCGTCAAATCCGGCATAGGCATCAAGCACTGTTGCTTGCGCCTTGTCCCAGCCGATCTTTGAATCATCCTGGTCCGGCAATGGTGCGTTTCTGTCCCAATGCATCATCTTGTCCAGCCCCAACCATTTTGCCTTCATGGCATAATAGCGATGTGACAGTTTTGGATAGGACGACCGTACAGCCTCAACCAGCGCATCAACAACGGGTGCTTCCACCCGGTTGGCCAGATGTCGTGATTCAGCAACATCCACAAACCCGCGCCAGCGATCGGAGATTTCCTTGTCTTTGGCGAGCGTGTTTGTGATCGAGGAAAAAAGCGCAATATTTTGATTGAATACCTTCGCCAGGGCTTCAGCAGCCTGCTTTCTCTGGGTACCATCTTTCGACACCAACAGGTTCAATGTTGGCTCAAGCGCTAGCTCCTCACCGTTCACATCAAACTTTAAAGCTGCCATGGTCTCATCGAACAACCGATTCCAGGCACCACCCGCTGTCACTGATTTTTCAACAAACAGTTGCTCGACGCGATCTTCCAGTTGAAACGGCTTTTCCTTGAGCAGATCATCAATCCATGGGCGATAGTGGGCAAGGGCCCTGGAAGATGCCAGCGCCGCCTCCAGTGTCTTGCCATCAAGCCGATTGAACTCAAGCTCGAAAAAGACCAGCCCCGTCGATACCGCAGTCAGCTTCTGCGAAACGTCACCGTAGAATTTCTGCCGCGCTGGATCAGTTGTATCGCCGACATAATACAACATCATGAAAGAACCAATACGGCCAAACAACTCTGACATCTGCTCATAATCACGGATCACAGCAGCTATCGCATCTCCACCTTTGCCTGCGTCCAGCATGGCTTCAAGTTTACCCTGATAGGCAGCGGCAAAGCGTGATGCCTCGCTCGCAGCCTTTTCCATGTCAGCCTTGAACTGTGGTGAGTCCGGCCCGTCATAAAGATCACCCAGGTTCCATTCAGGTAATGCACCAAGATCTGCCTGATCTGAACCTGATAAAGATGAGCTGGTTTGGAAATTTCTTGTAAGGGTAAGCATTTTTTCTCCATTTCGTGACCCTGAGGAACAGGGCGGGTCAGCTTTAAAGGCACATATGACGACACAAAGGGCCAGAAACAAGCCGATTTCAGTATTATTTATGGAAAATCATCAACTTGTATCAAAACGACAATATTTTAAGCACCCATTTACCCATCTGCGGCAAAGTAAGCTTCAAGTCACATATGATACATGGCACTTGTCGGTTTTACCGGACAGCTTCATGCATCATTTGTTTTCAGTCTCGTGACGGCTATAGACCAAAAAGAATGAGATAGCATGGCATACAAAATTCTCGTAGTTGAGGACGATCCAGCCCAACGCCGGATCCTTGAGGAACTGGTAAAGCGCTATGGCTTTGAAGTTGTCAGCGCTGGCAGTGCAACACAAGGCCTCGACATTCTTGAAGCTAGCCGCTCCAAACCCGTTGACCTGATCATACTCGATCTGGTCATGCCGGAAATTGACGGTCTGGAATTTCTGGAACGTCTGTCTGCGTTCCGTACCTCCGTTCCTGTTATTGTACAGACGGCTCAGGGCTCGATCGAAACCGTGGTCAAGGCCATGCGCGCTGGTGCCAATGACTTTGTGGTCAAGCCGGTTAACCCTGAACGCCTCAAGGTATCCATACAGAACCTCCTGAAGGTCAATGCCCTGACAGAGGAAGTCAAACGCCTGAACCAGAAAGTCTCCGGCACCATGTCGTTTGACGATCTGATCATTGCGAGCCCGGCCATGGCCAGCCTGGTAAAGCTTGGCAAGCGCGCGGCAAAATCGAATATTCCGATCCTCATTGAGGGTGAAAGTGGTGTTGGCAAGGAAATGATTGCCCGCGCCATCCAGGGCGAATCTGAGCGTTGCGGCAAGTCATTTGTGGCTGTAAACTGCGGTGCATTGCCTGAAAATCTTGTAGAGAGCATCTTGTTCGGCCATGAAAAAGGTGCATTCACAGGTGCCATTGGCAAACATATCGGCAAATTCCAGGAAGCTGATGGTGGAACATTGTTCCTTGATGAGGTTGCCGAATTGCCACTGGACATTCAGGTCAAGCTGCTGCGCGCCTTGCAAGAAGGCGAAGTCGACCCTGTCGGCTCACGTAAACCTGTCAAGGTAGATATCAGGCTGATATCCGCAACCAATCGTAACATGATCGAAATGGTCAAAAAGGGCGAGTTCCGCGAAGATCTCTATTATCGGTTGAACGTGTTTCCAATCATGGCACCGCCCTTGCGTGATCGGATAGAAGACATCAACCCTCTGGTTCAGCATTTTATCACCCGATTTGCCGCTGAAGAGGGTCGACGCGTCAACGGTATTGACCCTACAGCCCTGGAATTGCTCAAGAGCTATACCTGGCCAGGCAATGTCCGCCAGCTTGAAAACACAGTTTTCCGGGCTATTGTGATGAGTGAAGGCAGCGAGCTGAACATAGCCGACTTCCCGCAAATTGCCGCTCTGACAGATGGTTTTGACGTTGAAGTGCCGCCCGTTCCTGCTTCTGTTGCAGCCCCCAGTGTTTCTGTTTCTGGTGCCGATGCCATGATCGGTGGTACATCACCAGCAGGATATTCCAGCACTGCATCCTCAAGCGGCATGGTATCTGATGGTATGGCGTACGGCATACCTGCTGTAACCGATGGTGGCCACATTCGTAAGCTTGAGGAGATCGAGGCTGACATGATCCGCCTTGCCCTCAACAGATATCGCGGCCAAATGTCTGAAGTCGCACGCAAACTGGGAATCGGCCGATCAACGCTTTATCGAAAAATGCGTGAATTGGGTCTGGAAGCACAAGGATAGCCCCTTCCTCAAGCTCTTGATTACAGAAATTTTATTCTTCCCCTCAGGTAAAAAGTTGCGAAAATTGCATGGCTATGGCTTAACTGCCCGTGGCCCAAAGCCCGGAGGTTTATGAGATGTTGAACCGTTTGAGTATCATGCTGCTGGCATCATGCCTGTCACTGCCCATGCTTGGTGCAACAGCATCAGCCGAAAGCCCGATCAACAATACAAAACGCTTTAATTTCGGGTCAGGTTCCAGTGCACAGTCTGGTAACGGATTATGGGCGAAACGCGAGAAACAGCGTGAACGCAGCACAAACCGATCGCGCGGGTTTGATTTTTTTCGCGCCACAAGCGGATTTTTTGCCACTGATGAAGACCAACGTCAATTTGATGCTGAGGTGCGTAGTCGCCAAAAACCGCGTCAACGCGTGCGTTTGAGTGATAATGACGGACCAGACGCGGCCTCAACTGGAGAAACCTACTACACATATAAAGCTGACAGTCTGGAAAACGTGGCCAGAGCCAGCCTTGAACAGCCCAAACCACCTGCCCCTATTTTCTCCACAGAAGCAGGCGCCAGCGTTCATGCCGCTGATTTCCTTGAGACAATCAGCCTGAAAGACAAGGTTGCCCAAGCCATATTCACAGCCATCAAGGATGGCAGCAGCAATGTTAAAGTTGCCAGGGACGCTGCGCCAAAGCTGATTGATTTCTATGTTAAACGCGCCTTTGAACCTGTTTGGCTGAAAGATGGCAAGCCTACCAGCAGTGCAGTTGCAGTTTACAAGGTTCTGCAAAACGCCGATCAGGAAGGTCTGGACCCTACCCATTATCAAGTGCAAGAAGTCGCGCTGGCAGGTGGTATCGACAAACTTCCTGCTGACCCCGCTGCACTGGCACGATTTGACCTGCAAATGTCGGCCATGGCACTTCGCTATTCTGCCCATGCCTCTGGTGGACTGGTCAACCCGAACAAGATTTCCGGCTATCATGACCTGGCACCACCAAAGGTTGCGCCAGCAGATGCCCTGGCATCGCTTGTCAACCATTCTGCCCCAGCTGACTGGCTCATGGGATTGCACCCCAAGCTTCCAGCTTACAAAGCCATGAAGCAGGAACTGATCAAGTTTGGTGCAGGTCAGCAAGATGAAGAGATCATCGTTATTCCTGAAGGTGGAATACTTAAGCTGGGTGTTGAGGATCCGCGCGTTCTTATTCTTCGCAAGAGACTGGAACAACTGGATTTTCTAAAAAACAAGGAAGAGCTTGCTTCTTCCGAAACGCAAGCCAGCGATGCACCATTATTTGGCTCTGAATCCTCTGTCCTGACGACTAAAACCCAGTCTGAAATAATGAACGAAGCCGATGTGAAAGCGCTTCAGGCATTCCAGAAAAGCGTTGGCCTCAACCCTGACGGCCTGGCTGGTAGAAATACCATAAACGCATTGAACGGAAAGAAAAGGCTCAACCGAAACGAGCAGTTGGCTCTCAATATGGAGAGGATGCGTTGGCTACCGAGAGACCTGGGTGAACGCTACATATTGGTGAACCAGGCGGCTTATGAGATGAAAATCATCAACAAGGGCGCTACTGAGTGGCAAACCCGTGTTATCGTTGGCAAGCCGACCAACCAGACCTATTTCTTCTCCGACCAGATGTCACGGGTTGAGTTCAACCCGTATTGGGGTATCCCGCAATCCATCATCAAGGGTGAATACCTGCGCAGACTGCAATCCAATCCGGGCTATCTTGACCAGCGTGGTTATGAAACCATTCGCAATGGCAAGGTTGTTTCAAGCTCGGCTGTAGACTGGTGGAACTACAAGGGCAATATTGGCGTTCGTCAAAAACCGGGCAGCAACAACGCGCTTGGTGAGGTGAAGTTCATGTTCCCCAACAAGCACGCTATTTATTTGCACGACACCCCCAAGCGCTCACTGTTCGAAAACGAGAATCGCGCCTTCAGCCATGGATGTGTCCGGGTTCAAAACCCCCGCGACCTGGCGACGCATATACTTGGCTGGTCCAGTGAAAAAGTAGCGGCAACAATTGCCTCAGGAAAGAACACACCTGTACAGATGGACAAGAAGCTGCCTGTGCACCTGACTTACTTTACCGCATGGACTGACGAAGCCGGAAATATATCATATTATACAGACACTTACAAACGTAACACGTATCTGTCAAAAGCCTTGGCAGCAGAACGCGCAGCCATGTAGGCGAGCACGTTTATCAATGATTTACCACCCGCTTTAAGGCGGTGTTAAGCACAAGCTGGCAATATAAGATGGTTGAGTAAAAGTCTTGCCTAATAGCAGCCTTATTCTTGTGGTTTTTGGCACATACATGTACAAGAGTTCACGAATTACTGCTCAGGGGTAGTTTTTAGGGGATGCGGGTTTTTCCCGTGTAATGGTTGTTATGCAGTGCAGGGATCCTTGGATCGCCCCGTTTAGCGGTGTGTTGTCTCAAGCCAGATCTATGTTTTTTTCAGGTTGCCTTGCCGCAACAGTAGCTTGCGGTGTATTTGCGGGCACGTCAGGCAGTGCACATGCTGAAACCCGCACCTTGTCGATGTATTTTACACACACCAAGGAATCCCTAACGGTCACCTACAAGCGCAATGGTAATTACGACCCTGCCGCTCTCAACAAAATAAACTGGTTCCTGCGCGACTGGCGTCGTGGTGAGCAAACCAAGATGTCTCTCGAAACAGTTGATCTTTTGTGGGAACTCCACGCCGATCTAGGTTCCAGAAAGCCTGTTCACATTGTTTCAGCATATCGCAGCCCAAGAACCAATGCCATGCTCAAGCGCATTGGCCGCAAAGTAGCGAAAACATCGCAGCACATGCAGGGCCGTGCCATTGATTTTTACTTCCCTGACGTTCCTGTCGAAAAAATCATGGGCTCTGCATTCCTCCGCAAAGTCGGCGGTGTTGGCTATTATCCTCGCTCTGGCAAATATGGCTTTGTCCACATCGACAGCGGGAATGTTCGTCACTGGCCGCGCATGAGTGCAACACGCCAGGCCAGCATGGCTATCAAATATTCCAAGACAGTTCTGGCGCGCCGCGGTGGCGTTGGTAACACATTGCTTGCCGCAGCCTCAACATCCAACAATTTCAGTGCACCTGCGACCAAGCAACAATCCGGGCCGATCAGCCTGGTTCCAAACAGCATGGCTGAAGCCGTCGTTGCAGCTGTTGCCAATACGCCTGCTCCGACAGCCGCTACTTTGGCCACACTTGCTCCATCACGTGAATTGGCACCCAAGCCACGTCCAAAACCAATTGAAGTGTTGATGCTGGCTGCTGCCAACATGCAGATCTCTCCGGCATCTGCCAGTGCTACAAACCAGAATTTCAATGTTGCCAATGATGCGTCTGTAGTTCGCGGCAAGACTGGTCCAGTAACCCTGGCATCGCTTGCCTATGAAGACCAGAATGCGGTTTCAACCAATTCGACTGCAAAGGGCAGCCTGAATACTGACGGTTCTGGCGTAGTGGAAACGATGGCATTACGGCCATTGAGCATAAGCTACGCAAACACATCAAGCCTGAACGACCTGTTCACCAATACCGATGCGATTGCTCGTCGTGACGGTGCACCGCAACCGTTCGTCAATGATGAAGACAACGCTGTTCGCCCTCTTAGCGGCGAAGACAAGTCTGCACTGGCCCGCCTGATCGAAGCGTTCATGCCAGGCACAGAGCAACCCGCCGCTGAAGAAGCTCCAACAAATGGCATCAATCGCTCCGGCAAGGGTGATAGTCAGCTGGTAAATCGTTCCGGCAAAGGTGACTTCACTCGCGAAATCGTTGGCAGCCAGGGTATCTGGAAACAGTCCAGCGCACAGGACATCGAAGTTCTTCGCGTTGTTGAAATCCCGCTGACCTTCAAGAACTGATCCCGCAAGGAAATTATCAGACAGTCATGTCGTGATTGGCGGAACCATAGTTGCGCTAAATAAATTGTCTTTGAACAATCCAGGTGAAGGTCAATCGCCTGATTGCCCTTCAAAAAGCTGCACCTCTGCTTCGTCCCTTATTCCGCTGCAGCAGAATCTTCTGAAACAATCATGCCCAGAGCTGACATGTAGAGGTCAAGGATGGCTTCTTCCTCGGCACGGTCAGCTGCCTCCTTCTTGCGAAGGGTTACAACCTTGCGCATGATTTTGACATCAAATCCGTTGGCCTTGGCCTCGCCATAGACTTCCTTGATATCGCCTGCAATGGCTTTTTTCTCTTCTTCAAGCCGCTCTATACGTTCGATAAGCGAGCGTAGCTGGCCTTGCGCAAAACTTGTCTTTGTGTCCATGGACTTCTAACCTAACTTAATATCCTGACCTGCCCTGAGACTTCAATGGCCCGGGTGGGATGCTTTCATTTTCGCAGCCTGCTCCGGTGTGGCCTCGGTTTGATACTTGGCCTTCCATTGCGCATACGGCATGCCATAGACATGCTCACGCGCGGCCTCTTTGTCCAGCGCAATACCCTTTTCATCCGCAGCATCTTTCAACCAGTTGGACAGGCAATTGCGACAAAACCCGCCAAGGTTCATGAGATCGATGTTTTGAACATCACTGCGATTGCGCAAGTGCGATACAAGTCTGCGAAAGGCTGCCGCTTCCAGCTCTGTCTGGGTCTTTTCATCCATATTGACTTACCTCCGGTTCGTATATCGTTGCTGCAATGCACTTATTTGGCCATTGGCAATCATGCTTTCAATAACACCTGCCAGGCGATCTATCCACATTTCTACACCCTTCTCATCAGAAATGAGGTCCTGGCGGATTTCAACCAGCGTATGCGGCAACCCCCGCTTCACCGCATGGGTATTCATGCAATCGCCCTCTAGCCCACCCGCATATGGCTCATTGTCCCCCACCACAAGCCCAGGCTCACGTGACAGGGCTTCGATAAAAAGCTCAGATGCTGCGCGATCGTCTTCCCATAACAACCCGGCATGCCAGGGCCTCTGCACACCTTTCCAGCTTGGCGTAAAGCTATGTAACGAAATTAGTAACGGTGGATGATTTTTATCCATCATTGCATCAATTTCAGTATCAATAGCGGCGTGATATGGTTTGTGATACCCGTCCAGACGCCGTTTGCGCTCAGCTATGTCAATTATCGCATTGCCCGGGATCACAGATCCATCTGACAATTGCATGATAAGCGTGGGGTCATCTTCGCCCCTGTTGGGATCAATCAGCAGTCGTGAGAAACACGACATCACGGCCGGCACATCAAGCCTCACTGCCAACCCGGTCAACACAGCTTCCACCCCGATATCATAAGCAATGTGACGTTCAAACTCTGATAATGGCAATCCCAGTGAACCATACTCTGTTGGCAAGGTGTTTCTGGCATGATCGGCCAGCAGCAAAACGGCCTTTGACCGGTCGCCTGCAATGATCTTGTGGCTGACAAATGCCGCGCTGGCAGTGTCGCACTCTGCTTGAGGTGTATCTTGAATATTCATAGTAAGCTGGCAAACCTATAGCCACATCCCTGGCCTTGTCCACTAGAGTTGCAACACAATGAGCAAGCATGCTTGACCGCGCACGGGAACAAGTTGATAACAATATTCGGGAGTTGGTTTGACAAGCCATTGATCTGCCATTTTTTCAATGGCATTTTCTGTTTAATGTCAAACCGGGGAAAACAAGGATAGAAGACGGTGAAGAACCGGCGGCGCCCTGCGTCGCAGTTCGGGCGCTAAAGCTAAAAAGCAATCGCACCCCAATGTCTGGTTGATAGGGAAAGACTATACATGATGCGTTCACTCATTCTGGCACTGGCTGCATCAGCGCCGGTTTTGTTGACGGCGGCAACGCCTGCGCAAGCAGACCTCAAGCTCTGCAATCTCACACCTAGCCGTGTTGGTGTTGCTCTAGGCTACGCTGATCAGCAGGGATGGGCATCTGAGGGTTGGTGGAACATAGAGGCCAATGCGTGCGAAACCTTGCTCAAGGGTCCGCTGATTGCCCGCTGGTATTACATATACGCGGTTGATTATGACAATGGTGGCTCATGGGGTGGCAAGTCGTTAATGTGCAGCCGTGATAAACTCTTCACAATTCGCGGTATAAAAAGTTGCGAAGAACGCGGATACAAGCAGACCGGCTTTTTTGAGGTTGATACCGGCGAAGACACTGACTGGACAATCAAGCTTGAGGGCGCCAAAACACAAGCTGCACCTGCGACCCAGTAAATCCGAAATTCAAAAGGCGGCAATATCTTGAGACGACAAAGACAGGCAAAGATTGTTGCCACGCTGGGACCTGCTTCTGAAACAGAGGAAATGATCGAAAAGCTGTTCATTGCAGGTGTGGACATGTTCCGCATCAACATGAGCCATTCTGATCACCCTAACCTCAAAGCGCGCTATGAAATGATCCGCCGGGTTGAGGAAAAGCATAACCGTCCAATCGGCATACTGGTCGATCTGCAAGGTCCTAAATTGCGCATCGGCAGGTTTGCTACCGATGATGTAACCATAAAGGCTGGCGACAAGTTCACCCTCGACATGGATGAAACACCTGGGGATGAAACCCGGGTCTTGTTGCCCCATCCAGAAATCTTCGCAGCTGCCAAACCGGGTGAAAACCTGTTGTTGAATGATGGTCGTATCCGGCTTGAGATCACCTCAGCCAGCGCCAAGTCAATCGAGACGCGTGTTGTTTTCGGAGGTGTCCTGTCCGCACGCAAGGGCGTTAACCTGCCAGACACAATCATTCCCCTCACCCCGCTGACCGAAAAAGACCTGTCAGATCTCGATTATGCCCTGACACTCGATATTGACTGGATTGCCTTGTCGTTCGTGCAACTTCCCTCAGACATTACCCAGGCCCGCACCATTATTGGAAACAAGGCCGGCATCATGGTGAAAGTCGAAAAGCCATCAGCGCTGAAATACCTTGATGAAATTGTCGATCAGACAGACGCTATCATGGTTGCTCGCGGTGATCTGGGTGTTGAATTGCCGCTGGAATCTGTTCCTGGGTGGCAAAAGCGCATGGTCCGCGCCTGCAGGCGTGCCGGCAAACCTGTTGTCGTCGCCACACAAATGCTGGAAAGCATGATAGAAGAACCCGTGCCCACACGCGCAGAAGTGTCTGACGTTGCCACAGCCCTGTTCGAAGGCGCTGATGCCGTCATGCTATCTGCAGAATCAGCCGCCGGTAAATGGCCGGAGAAGGCAGTCCAGACCATGGACCGGATTGCCCAGTCGATCGAGCGCGACCCGCTTTACCCCAACATCATTGCCAATGCACGCACTGAAGGTCAAAAGACCAGCGCCGATGCAATCGCCAATGCAGCAAGAACGGTGGCAGAAACCCTCGATGCATCAGCAATTGTTTGTTACACCGGCTCCGGATCTACCGGTTTGCGGGTGGCCCGAGAACGGCCTCACCAACCCATCATTGCCCTGACCCCAGTCAAGGCCACCGGCAGGCGCCTGGCCGTTGTTTGGGGCTTGCACTGCGTATTGACGCAAGATGCTTTCGACCTGGACGACATGGTTCTACGCGCAGCCCATATTTCTCTGAAAGAAAATTGCGCCAAAGTAGGCGACCACATTGTCATCACCGCTGGTATACCATTGCGTACGTCGGGCAAAACGAACCTCCTGCGCGTCGCACGTGTCACAGCCCCTACCTGAAGCAGTGCACCTGTGCCCGCCTTCTGCCCTAAGCTTGTGACAGCGAGGATAAATGCTGCCTTACAGCTGGCGGAAGAGTAATGAGAGAGGCACAACCACTCTTCAATCTCCATAGGTCAACACAAGCATCATTTCAGTGGCAACCTGATTACCGCGTTGGCAAAATCTTTCATGCTGGCAAAAAAATGATGGGCAATAATTTTTCCATCCTTGCGTTCCAGCACGTAAAATCCAGTTTCATAGCGGCTCTCGCCCTTTGGCATTCTATTATCATCAATGAGTATCGTGGCTCTCTTGACAAAAGTTTCACCATGCCCGGTCAGCACAACGTTTTGGCCCTCTGGAACAACCACTTCCATCAAAAGCTTGCGCAGTTCCATCGCAAAATCCTCACGCTGTTCAACCATGATGCCAGTGCGCGCGAGTAGTGAGTTGGAAACCCTATAGGCGCCAAATGCGTTTTGGGCCGTTTGCCGAGCCCTGCAGCTGGGACTGGATATCACTGATGCAACTCTTACTTGTGCTATACGGAATATTTCACCAAGCAACTTTGCCTCTTCCACGCCCTGTTCGGTCAGGCAAGTCGCACGCGAAAAGCTCGACGTGGAAGCGTCTATTCCCTTGGCAAGCTCATAAGCGTCAAACGCTGCTGAAT
>JBAUGO010000054.1:0-2094 GCA_049679775.1 Anderseniella sp. | reverse complement strand
TGGATGTTCTAGCATGGTATGCTTAATCAAGGTGAGGTTTCGCTATGGTGGGTAGACGGCGCGCACGAGGTGGACCAGACAGGCCGGACCGCTCATCAGGACAGCTTCCCAAGCCAATCGGCCAATTTCGCAATCCCTTGCCTGCTGTTGAGCTTTTGGATCAGGACGCTCTGGAGCGGATAGTTGACGCTGCCTTTCGGGTGCTGGAGGAAGCGGGACTTGAGCTCCTGTCTGATCGCTGTCTGGCAATCCTTGAGAAAAATGGTTGTAGTGTTGATCATGATAACAGGATTGCCCGCATGGGCCGTGATGTGGTTGAACATTTTGTATCACTTGCGCCTGAGACCTTTGAGCTTCATGCCCGTAATCCGGCGCGCAACGCAATCATTGGCGGCAACCATATCAATTTCAATACAGTATCTTCTGCCCCCAATATCAATGATATCGATAATGGCAGGCGATCCGGCAGCCTTGCAAACCTGGTTGACCTGATCAAGCTCAACCACGCGCTGGGATCGTGCCATACAATGGGCAGCTCAATTGTCGAACCCATGGACTTGCCTGTGCCCACGCGACATCTGGATTATACCTGCGCCTTGTTGAGATATACCGATATGCCCATAGTTGCGCGATCTGTGGCAGAGTTCAGGTCAAGGCAATCCATAGAGCTGGTTGCAATCGCACGTGGTCGCACTCTTGATGAGTTGCGTAGCGAATGTTCAGTGGTTACCTCTTTCAATGTCAACTCGCCGCGACGTGTTGACCAGGAGCTGCTGGACGGGTTGCTGTGCTTTGGTGAAATGGGGCAAGCGGTTGCAATTACCCCGTTCACGCTTGCAGGTGCCATGAGCCCTGTTAGCCTCGCTGGCGCACTGGTTCAGCAAACCGCTGAAGCGCTTGGCATTGTGGCGCTGTCACAAATGGCAAATCCAGGTGCGCCCGTCCTGTTTGGCGGCTTCACCTCCAATGTGGATATGAAAACAGGTTCGCCTGCGTTTGGTACGCCTGAATATGTCAAGGCAGTGCTGATTGGCGGGCAATTGGCGCGCAGGTTCAAGCTTCCTTATCGGTCGTCCAATGTGAATGCATCAAACTGTGTTGATGCGCAGTCTACCTATGAAAGCGCAATGTCACTTTGGGCTGTGGTGATGTCTCATGCAAATTTTGTACATCATGGGCTTGGCTGGCTTGAAGGAGGTCTGTCATCCTCATTGGAAAAGACGGTGATTGATGCCGAGATGATAAGGCAGTGGGTTGCCACGCTGGAGCCGGTTGACGTTAGTGATGATGAGCTTGCGGTCGATGCGATTAAGGGGGTGCCTCCGGGAGGGCATTTCTTTGGTGAGGCGCATACGTTGGCCAGATACCAGACTGCATTTTACCAGCCTCTTGTTTCAGACTGGAGTAATTATGAGAACTGGCAGGAGGCCGGGTCACTCACCGCAACACAGCGAGCCAACATTGTCTGGAAGCAGATGCTCGAGGCCTATGAACAGCCAGCTATGGATCAGGCCGTGTCTGAGGCGCTTGAAGCGCACATGGCAAAATGCAAGGAAGGCCTCAAGGATATGCAATTGTGATGGTGCCATCCATTGCAATATGGGCACGTTCAGCTTTTTGCAGTTCCTCGAATTCTGCGCCGGATATCTCAAGCACCGGACAGGTCAGCCCGTAAAGTTTTTTTGCAACAGCAGCACCGATCATGACATTTTGATCGCCGGTGCGCATGATGATCGCGGCAGGGCCGGACCGGTTACGAATGGACTCGGCCACACCACCAGGAGTGCCGCCAGAACCGCGCGTGGCAGGCATCACCAGCACCTTGCCTTGCAGGCACTCACCCTTTTGGGGGTGGTTGTTGTCAATGATGATCCCTGTGGCAGGGTCGAACCCGCCCCAGAAACTCAAGGGAGCATCAAGGCGCAGCACCACGCCATCAGCGATGCCTTCAAACAGAACTTTTGAGCCGGCCAGCTTCATTCCAGTCCCTGCCATATCCGCGCATCACGCCATACTTCACCGCGCACGGCTGTTTCGGCACACTCCAGCAAGGAACCAAAGCAGACGTCTACACCAAGCTGGCCTGGCGCGTAC
>JBAUGO010000053.1:0-2472 GCA_049679775.1 Anderseniella sp. | reverse complement strand
CCTGCCCGGTGATGGGCAGGTAAACCCCATTGATGTGACACAAGCCTACGCCGCAGGCGCCAGATCACGTGGTGCAAAAGTGTTTGAACACACCAAGGTCACTCGCCTGATAAAGGACGGCAACCGGGTCAGTGGTGTTGAAACCGAAGCCGGTACAATCATGGCTGACAAAACAGTGATATGTGGCGGCATGTGGTCGCGTGATTTAGGTCAGCAGGTCGGCGTTCAGATACCGCTTCATGCCGCTGAACATTTCTACATCGTCACCGAACCAAATGCAGACTTGCCGCGTGAAATGCCGGTCACCCGAATCCCCGATGAATGGGCCTACTACAAGGAGGATGCAGGCAAACTGCTTCTTGGCGCGTTTGAGCCTGTTTCCAAGCAATGGGGCATGAACGGCCAGCTTACCGAAGACCATTCGTTCGAGACGCTGCCGGAAGACTATGATCACTTTGAGCCCGTGCTGGAAAAAGCTGTTGCCCGCATGCCTTTGCTGGAGACGGCAGGCATTGCACTGTTCTTCAACGGTCCTGAAAGTTTTACCCCCGATGATCGCTATTATCTGGGCGAAGCTCCCTTTGTGGACGACTTGTTCATGGCGTGTGGTTTCAATTCAATCGGCATTCAATCATCAGGAGGGGCAGGCAAGGTTCTGGCGGACTGGATCAAGACTGGCCATGCGCCACTTGATGTGACGGACGTGGATATCCGTCGCGTTCATCCGTTCCAGTCCAACAAGAAATACCTGTATGACCGCACCTGCGAAACCCTTGGCCTGCTATACGCAATGCACTGGCCTTACCGTCAGGTTGAAACTGCACGTGGCGTTCGCAAGTCGCCGTTTTATGATCGCCTCAAGCAGAAAAACGCCTGCTTCGGCGAAGTCAATGGCTGGGAGCGGCCCAACTTCTATGCCCCGACAGCGACTGAGGCAAAATACGAATATTCCTATGGACGCCAAAACTGGTTCCCTTACGCCCAGACAGAAGCCGAAGCCGTGCGAGACAAGGTTGCCTTGTTCGATCAATCGAGCTTTGCGAAATTTCTCGTCCAGGGCCGTGATGCACTGGCGGTGCTGAATGAAATATCAACCAATGAAATGGATGTGCAGGCCAACAAACTGGTCTATACCCAATGGTGCAATGACAAGGGCGGCATTGAGGCCGACTTGACCGTTACCCGCCTTGACGAGAACGAATTCATGATCGTCACAGGTTCCGCCCCGCAAATTCGCGACCTGTCGTGGTTCAAGCGTGGCATCAAGGACCGCTTCTGTACCATCACCGACATTACATCCGGCATGCCAATGTTGTCGCTGATGGGGCCAAATTCGCGTGCGTTGATGCAAAAGCTTACAGGTGAAAGCTTTGCAACCGATGTGTTGCCGTTCGGCATGTCGCGTGAAGTGGAAGTTGGCTACGCCCGTGTACGAGCTTCGCGCATAACCTATGTTGGCGAACTGGGGTATGAGCTCTATATCCCGGCAGAATTTGCCTTGCACGTCTACGATACCATTATCGAAGCTGGCGGAGAATTCGGCCTCACCCATGCCGGCATGCACACAATGAACAATTGTCGTACTGAAAAGGCATATCGCCATTTCGGCCATGATATTGCCGATGAAGACACACCAATCGAGGCGGGTCTGGGCTTTACCATCGCCTGGGACAAGAAAGGCGGGTTCACTGGCCGCGATGCCTTGTTGAAACAGAAGGAACAGAATGTTCAGCGCAAGCGCATGGTTACTTTGGCCCTTGAGGACGATAGTAATGCTTCACCCATGATGTACCACGAGGAGCCCATCTATCGTGACGGCGTGATCGTTGGCTCCACCACATCAGGCGCCTGGGGACACCGCATAGGCAAGTCACTTGGCATGGGCTACAGCCATTGTGAAGAAGGCGTTACAAAGGACTGGATTGACTCGGGAAAATGGGAAGTGGAAATTGCCTGGAAGAAGTATCCGGCAAAGGTTCAATTCGCCCCATTCTATGATCCCAAAAGCGAAAAGATCAGGGCCTGAAAGCAAAATCCCTCCCCGTCTGTGATAGGGAGGGTTCGCATGGTATCCAGTTCAGCTATAAGGGCTGATGCAGGTGTGCCACAGTCCGTCATAGCCTTTAAAGGCATCGCGACGCTCATCATAAGATCTATACCGATCCTCACACCAACTTACGTGCAGATCATAGTCAGATGACCCGCCATAGTAACCGGCTCCTGCGCCATAAGTGATGATTGGTGCAGCGTAGAGCCACCACGGATTTGAGTAATAATACCCGTCATAAAAATGATTATAGCCATGGCGGCGACCTTTAAACCGATTGCCGTGGCGGTTGCGCTCATAACGATGAGCACGGCGTTCGACCCGGTTTGCTCGGCGTTCGACCCGGTTTGCTCGGCGTTCGACCCTGTTTGCACGCTGCTCAATCCGATTTACACGCCGCTCGACCCGGTTGAATGAGCTATCAC